>JBHAES010000331.1:0-2852 GCA_041855725.1 Actinomycetota bacterium | reverse complement strand
CTGCGCGGTGGCCATCTCGGGCTGGAACGGCGGCTATATGCCCATCGACGGCATGCCCGCGCTGATCTACGGTATGGGTAAGTACAAGCTGATCGAGTTCTGGAAGTTCACCGTGCCGATGTATCTGATCCGCATCATCGCCCTGACCGGGGCCTCGGTGCTGCTGTTCCCGGTGTGATGCGCGCAGCCTGGTACGACCGTGCCGGTGCCGCGGCCGAGGTGCTGGACGTGGGGGAACTCCCACGTCCGGACCCTGGCGCCGGTGAGGTGCGGGTCCGGATCACCTACTCTGGGGTGAACCCCGGCGACACCGGCCAGCCGTGGTGGCAGCCGTCCGACGGCAACATCGCGCAGTCGGTGGCCCGCGGTGAGCAGTCCGACGACAAGCGTCGGCGGGGTGAGGACTGACGGTGCGCCTTCGCCGTCGGCGACGGGGGGTGCGCACCCAGCCCGGGCAACGGCGAGCGATCGCCGCCGTGCTCACATGGCTCGTGCTCTCGACCGTCGCCATCAACGTCGGATACCTGTGGTCGCACGACCAGGGCGGCGGCACCACCCCGGACCCCATCAACACCGGCACGGCCGAGATCGGCGGCTGCCAGCAGCAGTGGACCACCGTCTGGCACTGCGAGATGGTGAACGAGACGTGGGGGGAGGGCCGGACGCCGCGCAGCACCATCGTTCACGCGGGTCGTGACCTGTCGGGCCGTACGGTCGACGTCGTGTGGCGGCGCTACTCGACGGGCGACTCGGTCGTCGTGGCCACCGGCGTGGACGCCCCCCTCGGCGACGCGGCCATCTTCGTCTACACCCCGCTCGCGGCCGCCTTCTGCGTGGCCGTGGCCGCAGCGCTGGTGATGATCGGCCGGGTCCTGGACTGGATCGGCCGACTCCGCGGCCGTGCGGCGCCACCAGCGACCGACCCCGCGCCGAGTGGGTCGCAGCCGGCTGACCGGTGACGGCGCCATCGGGGCCCCTCGGTAGCGCACCGTAGCCGTCACCCCTCGATGGGGGTGTTCCGAGTGCCTGTCCGCACAGGCGCGAGGAGGGACACGGACATGGCCGGGAATACCGGTCGTGATCTTGCGTCCGTCCACCAGGGCCGGTAGGTTGCGCGGGTCGTACGTCGCCGACCAGGGCGCGAGGCCCGTACCGGCAGGTCTCGTGCGAGAGCACAGGTCGTACGAGAGGGGAGAGCGGGATGCCGCAGCCGGCCGACAGCCACGACGTGATCCGGGTGCACGGGGCGCGCGAGAACAACCTGCGCGACGTGTCGGTGGAGATCCCGAAGCGGCGCCTCACCGTCTTCACCGGCGTGTCGGGCTCCGGCAAGTCGTCGCTGGTGTTCGACACCGTGGCCGCCGAGTCGCGGCGCATGATCAACGAGACCTACAGCGCGTTCGTGCAGGGGTTCATGCCGGCCCTCTCCCGGCCTGACGTCGACCACCTGGAAGGGCTGACCACCGCCATCACGGTCGACCAGGAGCGGATGGGGGCCAACGTGCGCTCCACGGTCGGCACCGTCACCGACGCCAACGCGCTGCTGCGCATCCTGTTCAGCCGGCTGGCGGAGCCGCGCCTCGGCAGCCCGCAGGCGTACGCGTTCAACGTGCCGGCGATGAGCGGGTCGGCGGCGGTCAAGGTGCAGCGGGGCACGTCGGTGGTCGCCGAGCACCGCCGCTACGAGCGGGCCGGCGGCATGTGTCCCCGGTGCGAGGGCATCGGCACCGTCAACGACATGGACCTCACCCAGCTCTACGACGAGACCCGGTCCGTACGGGCGGGGGCGATCCTCGTGCCGGGCTACAGCGTCGACGGGTGGTACGGGCGCATCTTCATCGGCTGCGGCTTCTTCGACCCCGACAAGCCGGTCAAGGACTTCACCACCCGCGAGCTGCACGCGCTGCTGCACAAGGAGCCGACGAGGATCAAGGTCGAGGGCATCAACCTGACGTACGAGGGCCTCATCCCGCGCATCCAGAAGTCGATGCTCTCGAAGGACCCCGAGCAGATGCAGCCGCACATCCGCGAGTTCGTGGACCGGGCGGTCACGTTCACCACCTGCCCCGACTGCGACGGCACCCGGCTCGCCGAGGCCGCCCGGACCTCGACGATCGAGGGCGTGTCGATCGCCGACGCGTGCCGCATGCAGATCAGCGACCTGGCCGAGTGGCTGCGGGGCATCGACGCGCCCAGGGTCGCACCCCTGGTCGCCGGGCTGCAGCACGTGCTCGACTCCTTCGTCGAGATCGGGCTCGGCTACCTGTCGCTGGAGCGGCCCGCCGGCACCCTGTCGGGCGGCGAGGCGCAGCGCACCCGCATGATCCGGCACCTCGGGTCGGCGCTCACCGACGTCACGTACGTGTTCGACGAGCCGACCGCAGGGCTGCACCCCCACGACGTGCGCCGCATGAACGACCTGCTGCTGCGGCTGCGCGACAAGGGCAACACGGTGCTCGTGGTCGAGCACGAGCCCGAGACGATCCTCGTGGCCGACCACGTCATCGACCTGGGGCCCAGGGCGGGGTCCGAGGGCGGGCTGGTCTGCTACGAGGGCGACGTGGCCGGGCTGCGGCGCAGCGGCACCGCGACGGGCCGCCATCTCGACGACCGGGTCGCCGTGAAGGGTGCCGTACGGACCCCGACGGGCGCCATCGCGGTGCGGGGCGCCACGGCCAACAACCTGCGCAGCGTCGACGTCGACATCCCGCTCGGGGTGCTCGTGGTGGTGACCGGGGTCGCCGGGTCGGGCAAGAGCTCCCTCGTGCACGCGTCGCTGCCCCGCGACGCGGGGGTGGTCGCGATCGACCAGTCGCCGATCAAGGGGTCGCGGCGCAGCAACCCCGCCACCT
>JBHAES010000330.1:0-3491 GCA_041855725.1 Actinomycetota bacterium | reverse complement strand
CGAGTTCACCGGCCGGGGCCGCGGCGATCACGGCCGGTGGCTCAGCGACGCGGGGCGCGAGCAGGCCAGGAATCTCGGCGGGTTGCTGGCGGGCGCCGGCATCGAGGTCGTACTCGCGTCGTCCGCCGAGCGGGCGGCGCAGACGGCGTCCGGCCTGGGGTTGGACGCCGACGTGCGGGTGATGGATGAGCTCTACAGCGCCTCTCCCCTGGGCATCCTGCGGGCCCTGGCCACCCTGGACGACGATGTGCGGATCGCGGCGCTGGTGGCGCACGCCCCCGGCGTCCCCGCGCTGGTGGACGAGTTGACCGGCGACACCCCCGACCGGGACGCCGCCGCGTTCATCGCCCACCACTTCGGCACGGCCACCTGCGCGGGGATCGAGTTCACCGGATCGTGGGCGGACCTCGACGGCTCGCGCCTGTTCTGGGCGGGCCGGGGCTGACGGCCCCGCCCGGCGACCGCCTGCCGCGGTGTCGCCCCCACGGCCGGCTCAGCCGCCCGTGGTGAGCTCCAGGCGATCACCCACGCGGCTCACCGCGAGGGACCCCTGCTCGTCGGTGCGCGCCACACTCGCCCCGAGCCGGCCGACCTCGGCCAGGGTGCGGGCGGCGGGATGCCCGTAGCCGTTTCCCTCCCCCACGCTGACGAGCGCGACCTGCGGCGTCGTCGCGGCGAGGAAGCCGGGTGACTGGCGCGCGGAGCCGTGATGCGGCACGAGCAGCACGTCCACGTCGAGACCGGCCCCCACCGTGCGCAGCCGGGCGTCCTGGCCGCCGGTCTCCACGTCGCCGGCCAGCAGCACGCTCACGCCGCCGGTGTCGGCGCGGACGAGCAGCGATGCGTCGTTCTCCCCCGACGACTCCCCCTCGCCGGCGGCGTCCGGACCCGCCTGGGCCGGGCTGGCGAGGACCGTCAGGCGGACCGCACCCACCGTCCACACCTGACCGGCCGCGGCCTCCGCGCGCGGCGCCCCCAGGGCGGTCACCAGCGCGTCCCCGGATGCGGGCGTCCGCACCGCCGACGTGAGGATCGTCCGCACGCCGGCGCCGGTCAGTGCCGGGAGGCCGCCCACGTGGTCGGCGTGCAGGTGGGTCACCACGACGAGCGGGACGCTCCGCACCCCCAGCCGCGTCAGGCAGCGGGCCAGTGCGCCGGGGTCCGGCCCGGCGTCCACGAGGACCGCCGCGCCGCCGCCGGCGTTCAGCAGCGTCGCGTCGCCCTGGCCGACGTCGCACACCACGACCGCCCACGACGGCGGCGGCCACCCGGGCCGGGGCGGCACGACGCCCAGCGACACGACGAGCGCGACCGCCACGGGCACGCAGGTCCACGGGCGGGCGAGCACGCGGGGCGCCAGCACCACCGTGACGGCGCAGGCGGCGACGACGAGGGCGAGCGTCACGGGGGTGGCGGGCCAGTCCAGCGCCGCCCCCGGCAGCGCGGACCCGAGCCGCGCCACCCACGCGATGGCCTGGGCGCACCACCCGGCCAACCACGCGCAGGCGACGGCCGCGGGCAGCCACACCACCGACGCCAGCGCGGCGGCGACCCCCAGCACGGTCGCCGGCCCGACCAGCGGCGCCGCCACGACGTTGGCGAGCACGCCGACGACGCTCACGCGGCCCGCCAGCCACACCACGACCGGTTCGGTCGCCACCTGCGCGGCCAGCGCCCCCGCGATCGACTCGGCGACGGGTCGGGGCAGCCAGCGGGCGAGCGCCTCCGTCCACCGACGCCCCCACCACAGCAGCCCGAACGTCGCCAGCGCCGACAGCCCGAACCCCACCGAACGCGACAGCCACGGGTCGAGCAGCACGACGACCAGCACCGCGGTGGCGAGGTGGCGGACGCCGCGCCCCGGCCGCGAGCCGCGCCCCAGGGCGGCCATGCCGACGACGCCCATGGCGGCGGCCCGCACGACGCTCGGCTCGCCGAGACACACCGCGACGAACGCCGCCACGCCGGCGAGCAGGACGCCGGTGAGCCACCGGCCGCGCACCCCCACGACCACGGCGACCCCGCGCAGGAACACCAGCAGCAGCGTCAGGTTCGCCCCCGACACGGCCGTCAGGTGCGTCAGACCGCAGATCCGGAACCGTTCGGCGAGGTCGTCGGACATGCCCGAGGTGTCCCCCAGGACGAGGGCGGGCACGAGCGCCCGCGCGTCGGGATCGAGCGGTGCGGCGGCGGCGCGCAGCCCGGCGCGGACGGCCGCGACGGCGGCGTCCGGACCCGACGGTGGCGCCACCACCTCCGGCGGCTCCCGCGCCCGCACGACGACGTCCGCCCCACCCGGGTCGGCGGGGGCGAGCCTCGCCCGGGTCTCCACGACGGTGCCGGGGGCCAGCGCGGCCCACGCGGCGGCGTCCTCGCCGCTGGCGACGACGCTCACCGGCACCCCGGTGCTCCAGGCCGCGCCGCGGCCCTCGACGGCGAGCAGCCGGCCACCGCCCTGCCACCACGGCGGCCGGACCCCGGACGCCTCCCGTACCCGCGAGGCGCCCTCGAGCCGCACCCGGGCGACCACGCTCGCCCGATCGGCGGCCAGCTCCACCACCGGACCGGTCGCCAGCGCCCCCGACCGCCATGCCCCGGTGGCCCCGAACGCGACGAGCACCACGGCCAGCGCCAGCCAGAACGCCGACCGCCGCCACCAGGCCCACGCCGCGCACGCCAGGGCCCCCGCCCCACCGGCCGCGCACCACCGCGGATCGGCCGACGTGGCCAGCCACATGGCCGCCCATCCGGCGGCGGCGAGCACCAGCGGCCGGGCGTCGGTGTCCGGCCGCTCAGACACGGACGTGCGGCGCGATCCGCGCGTAGGTCTTGGGGCCGATGCCGTCGACCTCGTTGAGTTCCTCGACCCGCGAGAACCGCCGGTGCTCCTGCCGCCACGCGAGGATGGCCGCGGCCGTCACCGGCCCCACCCCGGGGAGGTCCTCCAACTGCGCGGCCGTCGCCGTGTTCAGGTCGAGCAGCCCGGACGCCGCCCCTCCCGCGACGCCGCCGCCCGACGCGGCGCCGCCGTCCCCGCGCATCTCGCCGCCGGGGGCGGAGGCATCGCCCACGACGAGCTGGACGCCGTCGGCCACCACCGCCGCCAGGTTGAGCTCCCCCGGGCGCGCGGCGTCGGTGAGCCCGCCGGCGGCGGCGAGCGCATCCTCCACCCGGGCGCCGACCGGCAGCGACACCACCCCGGGCGAGGCGACCGCCCCGAGCACGTGCACCCGAATGGTCGGCGCGGGCGACGGCGTGGCGCTCGCCACCAGCGTGGGCGTCGGCTCGGCCTGCGCGACCGGGACCGTGCGCGCGGCGAACACCGTCCAGGCCGCCCAGATCACCCCGATGAGCCCCACCACCCCGAGCACCGCCACGTGCTCGCGGCCGAACCGCAGCAGTGCCTCCCGGACGGCGACCGCCCGCCGCGGCGCGGGCCCGGCGCACCGATCCCCGCCACTCGCCCGGGCGTCATCGGGCGCGGCGTCCGG
>JBHAES010000329.1:0-3849 GCA_041855725.1 Actinomycetota bacterium | reverse complement strand
CTCACCGTGCTGTCGATCGCGCCGCTGCTGGCGAAGGCGATCAAGGCGGTGTTCGCCGAGACCTCGGTGACCAGCCTCATGGGCGAGCACTCCGGCTGAGGGTCCCGGCAGGCGTCGTCGCGGCCCGCTACCATTCCGAGCGGCGGGAGATCCCCGCCGGCGACCCGCGGCGTGGCGGCACACCCGGCCCCGCGTCGAGGCGAGCCAGACCCTGACGAGCAGGAGCCACGAATGACGCAGCCGTTCCACACCATGGGCCAGCAGCAGCAGCGCCGCAGCTGGGCGGAGCCCTACAAGATCAAGGTGGTCGAGCACCTGCGCACCACCACCCCCGAGGAGCGCCGCCACGCCATGGAGGAGGCCGGGTTCAACACGTTCCTGCTGCACTCGGCCGACGTCTACATCGACCTGCTCACCGACTCGGGCACCAACGCGATGAGCGACCGGCAGTGGGCGGGCCTGATGGTGGGCGACGAGGCGTACGCCGGGTCGGCCAACTACTACCGCCTCGAGGACACGGTGCGCCGCTACTACGGCTACAAGCACGTGGTGCCGACCCACCAGGGGCGGGGGGCCGAGAACCTGCTGTCGCAGGCGTCGATCTCGCCGGGCGACCACGTGCCGGGGAACATGTACTTCACCACCACCCGGTTCCACCAGGAGCGGGCCGGCGCCACCTTCCACGACGTCATCGGTGACGTCGCCCACGACCCGGCCGCCGAGCACCCGTTCAAGGGCGACATCGACCTCGCCAAGCTGCAGCGGCTCATCGACGAGGTGGGCGCCGACAAGATCCCGTACGTGTGCGCCGCCGCCACCGTCAACATGGCCGGCGGCCAGCCGATCTCGATGGCCAACATCAAGGCGGTGCGCGAGCTCACCGCCCGCCACGGCATCCGGGTCTACCTCGACGCCACCCGGGCCGTCGAGAACGCGTGGTTCATCCGCGAGCGCGAGCCGGGGTACGGCGCCACCTCGCTGCACGACATCCTGCTGGAGTTCTGCTCCTGCACCGACGGCTGCACCATGTCGGGCAAGAAGGACCCGCTCACCAACATCGGCGGGTGGCTCGCCACCAACGACGACGAGCTGTTCGAGGAGGCCCGCAACCTCGTGGTCGTCTACGAGGGGCTCCACACGTACGGCGGCATGGCCGGGCGCGACATGGAGGCGATGGCGATCGGCATCACCGAGTCGGTCGACCTGCCCTACATGACCTCCCGCATCGGGCAGGTGCGCTACCTCGCCGAGCTGCTCGACCAGGCGCACGTGCCGTACGTGAAGCCGGTCGGCGGCCACGCCGTGTTCCTCGACGCGGCCGCGTTCTACCCGCACCTGGAGCAGGAGCAGTACCCGGCGCAGACCCTCGCCGCCCAGCTGTACCTCGACTCGGGCATCCGGTCCATGGAGCGTGGCATCGTCTCCGCCGGCCGCGACGCCGCCACGGGGCTCAACCACAAGCCGCGGCTGGAGCTGACCAGGCTCACCATCCCGCGCCGCGTCTACACCCAGGCGCACCTCGACGTGGTCGCCGAGTCGGTGAAGGCCTGCTGGGACGCCCGCGAGTCGGTGCGCGGCCTCGAGATGGTCTACGAGCCCCGCTACCTGCGGTTCTTCCAGGCCCGGTTCCGCGAGCTCTGAGCCTGCGGCCCGGCCGGGGTGGCCCTCTTGTCGTCGGCGAGGGCCACCCCGATTCGCACCCGTCCGCGGGGTGGGATAGTCTTCCGGGGTTGCCTCGGCGAGGGGCGGTGGGGCGTGAGGTCCCCCGGCCGTGATCGACAGGGTCTCCCTCGTACGGGTGCGCCGCGGCCCGACGGTACGAAAGAGGAGATCACCACATGTCCGATGTCACGCTCAGCGCCCAGCTGCGCTCCGAGTTCGGGAAGGGCGCCGCCCGTCGGCTGCGTCGCGCTCAGCAGGTCCCGGCCGTCCTGTACGGTCACGGCACCGACCCGATCCACATCAGCCTGCCGGCGCACGACACCCAGCTGGCGCTGCGCGTGCCCAACGTGCTGCTCACCATCGACATCGAGGGCAAGCCCCGGCTGGCCCTGCCCAAGCAGGTGCAGCGCGACCCCGTGCGCGGCACCATCGAGCACATCGACCTCGTCATCGTCCGCCGCGGCGAGAAGGTCACCGTGCAGGTCCCGCTGGTCACGGTGGGCGAGCACTCGTCCGACGTGATGGTGATGATGGACCAGAACACCATCACCCTCGAGGTCGAGGCCACCAACATCCCGAGCCAGGTCGAGGTCGACGTCACCGACCTGCAGGTGGGCGACGGCATCACCGCCGCCGACCTCAAGCTCCCCGAGGGCGCGGTCTTCCCCGGCGACCCGGGCGACCTGATGCTGTCGGGCCACGCGGTGCCGTCGCAGGCGCAGCTCGACGCCGAGCTCCAGGCGGCCACCGACGCGGCCGAGGGCAGCGAGCCGGCGGCCGAGGCCGCCTCCGACGCCGCCGACGAGGGCTAGTCGACGCGCGTGGCCACCTGGCTGGTGGTGGGGCTCGGGAACCCGGGCCCCACCTACGCGTCTCACCGGCACAACGCGGGCGCCATGGTGGTGGCCGAGCTGGCCCGCCGCGGGCGGACGACGCTGCGCGCCCAGCGGCTGCTGCGCGCCGACACCGCCGAGGTGAAGGTCGGCGCCGACGGCACCGGCGCGGTGGGCCTCGACCTGCAGCAGGTGGTGCTCATGCGGCCCCGCTCCTACATGAACGAGTCCGGCGGCCCGGTCGCGCGGGTGCTGCGGCACTACAAGCTCGACCCGAGCCGGCTCGTCGTGGTGCACGACGAGCTCGACATCGACTTCGGTCGGCTGCGCACCAAGCTCGGCGGCGGCGACAACGGCCACAACGGGCTCAGGTCGATCCGCCAGGCGCTGGGCACCGGCGACTACCACCGGGTGCGGTTCGGCATCGGCCGCCCGCCCGGCCGCCAGGACCCGGCCGACTACGTGCTCTCCGACTTCCCCACGGCCCTGGCCGAGGAGCTCGGCGTCGAGGTCCAGCACGCCGCCGACGCCGTGGAGCACCTCGTCGTCCACGGCCTCGACGCCACCCAGCAGCGGTTCAACTCCTGACCGCCGCGTCGGTCAGCCGCGGTGCTCGTCGGGGCGACGGCGCCGGCCCGTGCCACCGCGCTGCCACGGGAGCGGGCCGGTGAGCGGGCGGTAGGCGATGCCGCGGGCGTCGAGCCGCTCGCAGAACGCCGCCAGGCGAGGGGCGAGCTCGTCGGGGTCGCCGCCGCGGCGGCGCCACGCCACCTCGGCCAGCACGGCCATGCGCGGGTGCGCCATGTACTCCAGCTGGGGCGGGGTCCACATGTACTCGGTCCACAGCTGCCCCTGCACGCCACGCACCAGGTGGTGGGCGTGCGGCGGCACCCCTGCCAGCGGGTCGTGGGCGAGGGTCTGCTGCCACGGGGTGTGGCCGCCGATGGCGGCCGGCTCGTCGGGGTCGTCGGAGGCGTAGTAGTCGAAGTAGTACGCGTCCTTGTCGCAGACCACCAGCTCGTTGCCGGCGGCCGCGGCCGCGGCGGCGGCCTGCTGCCCCCGCCACGCCATCACGAGCACCCCGGGCACGGGCCCGGTGTCGAGGATCTCGTCCCAGCCGACGAGGGTGCGGCCGCGGGCGGTCACGAACGCGAGCATGCGCTCGGTGAACCACCGCTGCAGCCGGTCGACCGAGTCGAGGCCGCGGTCTCGGGCCAGCTCGGCGGCCGCCTCGCTGCCGCGCCACTGGTCGAGGGGGCACTCGTCGCCGCCCAGGTGCACGTACGCCGACGGGAACACCGCCATCAGCTCGGCGACGATGGTCTCGACCGCCGCCATGGTCGCGTCGGTGAGG
>JBHAES010000328.1:0-2952 GCA_041855725.1 Actinomycetota bacterium | reverse complement strand
GGGTGGCGGGTCGTCGGGTCGAACTCGGTGGAGGCGGCCTCGTCGAGGCCGGCGAGGTTGCGGGCCACCTCCATCACCATGCACTGCAGCCCGAGGCACAGGCCGAGGATCGGGAGGCGGTGCTCGCGGGCGTACGTGATCGCGCCGATCTTGCCCTCGACGCCCCGGATGCCGAACCCGCCCGGCACCACGACGCCGTCGACGTCGCCGAGCTGCTCGGCGGCGCCCTCGGGGGTGGCGCAGGTGTCGGAGGGCACCCACCGGATGTGGACCCGGGCCCAGTTCGCGAACGCGCCCGCCCGGACGGCCTCGCTCACCGACAGGTAGGCGTCGGGCAGGTCGATGTACTTGCCGACGAGGGCGATGGTGACGTCGTCCTTGGGATGGTGCACCCGCTCGAGCAGGTCGTCCCACGCCTTCCACCGGACGTCGCGGAACTTCACGGCGAGCCGGCTCACCACGTAGGCGTCGAGCCCCTCGTCGTGCAGCACCCGCGGGATGTCGTAGATCGACGGGGCGTCGGGGCAGCTGACGACGGCCTCCTCGTCGACGTCGCACATGAGGGCGAGCTTCTTCTTCACCTGGTCGGGGATCGGCCGGTCGGCGCGGCAGACGAGGGCGTCGGGCTGGATGCCGACCTGCCGCAGCGCCGCCACGGAGTGCTGGGTCGGCTTGGTCTTCTGCTCGCCGGACGGGCCGATGTAGGGCACGAGCGACACGTGCAGGAAGAACACGTTCTCGCGGCCGACGTCGCGGCGCACCTGCCGGGCCGCCTCGAGGAACGGGAGCGACTCGATGTCGCCGACGGTGCCGCCGATCTCGTGGATCACGATGTCGATGTCGGGCGTCGCCATCGCCAGCATCTCGTCCTTGATCTGGTTCGTGATGTGCGGGATCACCTGCACGGTGTCGCCCAGGTAGTCACCCCGTCGCTCCTTGGCGATGACCGCGGAGTAGACCTTGCCGGTGGTGACGTTCGCGTCGGCGGTGAGGTTGCGGTCGAGGAACCGCTCGTAGTGGCCGATGTCGAGATCGGTCTCGGCGCCGTCGTCGGTGACGAACACCTCGCCGTGCTGGAACGGGTTCATGGTGCCCGGGTCGACGTTGAGGTAGGGGTCGAGCTTCTGCATCGTGACCTTGAGGCCACGCGCCACGAGCAGCGACCCGAGGCTCGACGCCGTGAGGCCCTTGCCCAGGGAGGAGACGACTCCCCCCGTGACGAAGATGTGCTTGGTCTTCTTCGGTCTTCCCACGGACCTTCACCCTATCTCGGACACGCCTCGGGGCCCCAGCAGCCACGCGGACGCGACCGGGGCGCACGGCGCGCTGAGGCGTCAGGGGCCACCGGTCGTACGGCGCCGGCGGTGCCGGCGGTCCTCGGGCGGGGGCGACCGGTCTGCGTACGCGCGGCGGCGGCTCGGTCGCCCCGGTCAGGCCCGGCGCGCCACCCCGCACACGACGGGGTAGGTGCGTGGCGGGTCGCCCCGCTCGATGGTGAACCCCGCGTCGGTCACCTCCACCGCCACGAACCCGGCCTCGGTGAGCAGCTCGGCCAGCCGCTCGGGGGCGAACCCGTCGTGGGCGTGGGGGATGGCCTCCGACTCGTGCCGGTGGTGGAAGGAGCCGTCGGGGTCGGCGTCGAGGTCGACGACCGCGAGCCAGCCGCCTGGGACGAGCAGGTCGTGGACGGCGCGCAGCGCGCCGGCCACGTCGTCGATGTGGTGCAGGGCGAGCAGCGAGTAGGCGACGTCGTAGGGGCCGGTCTCGGGCGTCTCGTCGGTCAGGTCGAGGCAGTAGGCGGTCACGTGGTGCTCGGTCTCGGCCGACACCTTCTCGGCGCCCACCAGGGTCATCTGCTCGGAGGTGTCGACCAGCGTGATCGGTCCCAGGTCGCCGGCGAGGGCACGGCTCAGCAGGCCCGTGCCCGAGCCCAGCTCGAGCGCGTTCCAGCCCGACCCCGCGAGCGGGACGCGCCGCCGGATCGCCTCGGCCGCCCGGGCGGCGCGCTCCAGCTTGGCGGGGTCGTCGTCCCAGGTGGCCGCGACCTCGTCGAACCTGTTCACCCTGTCTGCCTGCCTTCCTTGTCGGGGTCGTGGTGCCGGGGGCCGCGGCCCCTCGGGTCGAGGGGTCTGGGGCCCGCGCCCTGGCCGCGCCGCGTCGCCGCACGGTCGGCCGTGGTGCGCGCCGCGTCGGCGTCGGCCTGCGCGACGAGCTCGGCGGCGTGGGCCAGGGACGAGTCGGTGCCGCCCAGGCCGCCCATCATGCGCGCGAGCTCGGCCAGCCGCTCGTCGCCGGTCACCTCGACCAGCCCTGACGAGGTGACCGACCCGTCGCTGGTCTTGGCCACGACCACGTGGCGGTCGGCGTAGGCGGCCACCTGCGCCAGGTGCGTGACGACGACGACCTGCGCGGTGCGGGACAGGCGGGCGAGCCGGCGGCCGACCTCGAGGGCGACGGCGCCGCCGATGCCGGCGTCGACCTCGTCGAACACGAACGTGTCGCCGCCCGCGGCGAGCACGACCTCGAGGGCCAGCCGGACGCGGGAGAGCTCGCCGCCCGACGCGATCCGCCCCAGCGGCCCCGGCACCGCACCGGGGTTGGCCGCGAACAGCAGCGCGACCTGGTCGCCGCCGTGGGGGCCGGGCTCGGGCAGCGGCGTCACGTCGAACCGCAGCCGGGCGTGCGGCATGGCCAGCGCCGCCAGCTCGCCCTCGACGGCTCGGGCGAACCGCTCGGCCGCCTGGGTGCGCAGGGCGGTGAGCCTGGCCGCGTCGGCCTCGACCTCGCCGGTGAGCCGCTCGACGTCGGCCGTGAGCCGGTCGATGCGCTCGTCGCTGCCCTGCAGCTCGACCAGGCGCGTCGCCGAGGCGGCCGACCAGGCGAGCACCTCGTCGACGGTGGTGCCGTACTTGCGGGTGAGGGTCTGCAGCTCGGCGCGGCGCCCCGCCACCC
>JBHAES010000327.1:0-3804 GCA_041855725.1 Actinomycetota bacterium | reverse complement strand
GGGAGTCGATCTCGACTCCATTCTTCACCATCCCTTGTGACAAGGGTGAACCCTCACCTCCGGGGGCTGTGGGGACGTGATGAGGATGGGAGTCGACCTCGACTCCGATCCTGCGACACTGCGACGCGCCGGGGTCGTGGCCTCGGGGTGGGGATCGCGCTCGGACCTGGGGCGTGGTGGGCCGCGCAAGGATGGGAGTCGATCTCGACTCCAATCCTTGAAACCACCTATGACAAGGGGAAACGTTCGCCTCGGGGGTGCGGCGGCAGGGTGTGGGGCAGTCGACCTCGGCTTCGGTCCTCGGCGGGTGCTCGCCTCCCTGCCCACGGCTCCCGGTCCCCGTTGCGTAGGACACGAGCTCGCATCCCGGTTTGTTGTATCCCGACAACCGTCGACGGCGTGTCGCAGTACCTGGAGGCGAGTCCTTTGTAGAGGTACAACAAACCGGTCCGGCCCGCTGGGCCGCTGTGGAGAAGGACATCGCTGGGTTCGGTACGACGCCACCGGAGCATCTGGCGGGCCCTGTGCTGGTCACGTCGACCGACGTCGCCGACCGTACCGGGACCGAGCGCAGCCGGGCCCGGTCGTCAGAGCCCGCCCCGAGCGTCCGCCCCAGGTCACTCCTCGGGCTTGAGCTCGTCGGGGTCGGTGGTGCCGGGCAGCGTGACGGTGAACTCGGCGCCGCCGCCGGGCGCGGCCCCAGCCTTCACCTGGCCGCCGTGGCTGTTGATCGTGTGCGCCACGATCGAGAGCCCCAACCCGGTGCCGGGTGTGTTACGGGCCCGGTCGGAGCGGTAGAAGCGCTCGAAGACGTGCGGCAGGTCCTCCTCGGCGATGCCGGGACCGGAGTCGCTGACCCGGATCCGCTCGCCGTCCATCACCACCCGGATCGTGCCGCCCGGCGGCGAGAACTTCACCGCGTTGTCGAGCAGGTTCGTGATGGCCCGCTCGAGCGAGTCCGGCTCGCCGACGATGTAGTGCGGGTGCATCTCCACCTCGAACACGAGGCCGGGGCCGCGTCGCTTGGCGCGCGTGACGGCGTTGGCGACCACGTCCTGCAGGTCCACAGGCTCGCGGGCCGCCTGCACCCCGCCCTCCCGCGACAGGTGCACCAGGTCGCCCACCAGCGCCGTGAACTCGCCGAGCTGGGCGGCCACGTCGCGCAGGATGTCGCCGCGCGCCCCCGTCGGCAGCATGCCCGTCTTCTCGTCGGCGATGAGCAGCTCGATGTTGGTGCGCAGCGAGGTGAGGGGCGTACGCAGCTCGTGGCCCGCGTCGGCGATGAGACGCCGTTGCCGTTCCCTGGACGAGGCCAGCGAGTACACCATCGAGTTGAACGCGTGCGACAGCTCCGACAGCTCCGACTCCCCCTCGGACTCGATCGGTACGAGCTCGTCGGTGTCGGTGATACGGGTCACCGCCGAGGTGAGCCGCTTGATCGGCTGGAGCGTGGAGCGGGCGATCACCCAGCCGGAGGCGGCCGCTGCCGCCAGCCCGCCGAGACCGACGATCGCGAGCACGGTCCACATGGTGCTGAGGGTGTCGAGCATCGGGGTGAGCTGCCTGCCGAGCACGACGGCGGTGGTGCCGTCGCCCCGGTTCGTCACCGGCACGGTCACGATGCGGAACGGCACCCCTTCGGGCGAGGTGCCCGTACGGGCCGCCCAGCCCGTCTGGGTACGAGCGATGCTGATCTCGAGCGGCGTCACCGTGAAGCTGACCGCTTCGCCCTGCACCCGGCGCTCCCCCTTGTCGGCCGACACGATCACCATGGTCACGTTGGCGGCCCGCAACGCGTCGAGGTCGAGGCCCCCCACGTCGGTCGGGTCGTCGGCGACCTGGTCGGCCACGTACGAGGCCAGCGTGACGAGCTCCTCGTCGAGCTGCTGGTAGAGCGACCACTGGGTGGTGATGTAGAGGGCGGTCCCCGACAGCAGCACCCCGGTGAGCACGGCCACCGCGGTGAGCAGCACGAGCCGCACCTGCAGCGACACCCGCCCCGGCACCCCCCACAGCCCCGGCCAGCGCACCGTGATCGGGAACGCCTGCGCCACCGTGCGGCGGGCACGGCCGAACACCTCCGGCAGGCTCATCGGGTCACGGCGGGGTCTCGCGCAGCACGTAGCCGATGCCGCGCACGGTGTGGATCAGCCGCGACTCGCCCTCCTGCTCGGTCTTGCGGCGCAGGTAGCCGATGTAGACCTCGAGCGAGTTCGCCGTGGTGGGGAAGTCGAAACCCCACACCTCGTTGAGCAGCCAGCCGCGCTCCAGCACCCGCCGCGGGTGCTCCATGAACGTCTGCAGCAAGGCGAACTCCGTACGGGTCAGCGAGATCCGGCGCCCGCCCCGCTCGACCTCGCGGGTCTGCGGGTCGAGGGTCATGTCAGCGAAGGTGAGCAGCTCGGTGGACGCAGCCGGCTCGGCCTCGCCGCCCCCCCGAGACCGGCGGGTGAGCGCCCGCAGCCGCGCCAGCAGCTCGTCGAGCGCGAACGGCTTGGCCATGTAGTCGTCGCCGCCGGCGTCGAGCCCGTCGACCCGGTCGTTGACGGCGTCCCGCGCGGTCAGCACGAGGATCGGCACGTCGTTGCCGCTCTGCCGCAGCATCCGGGTGGTCTCCAGGCCGTCGAGCCGAGGCATCATGACGTCCATGATCACCGCGTCGGGACGCGTCGACGACAGCCGGGCCAGCGCCTCGACCCCGTCGGACGCCGTGACCACCTCGTAGCCGGAGTACTGCAGCGACCTCGCCAGCGAGTCCCGTACGGCCTGGTCGTCGTCCACCACCAGAATCTGCATGACCTGAATCTACCGGGTGACCCTCCTTGCGGGTCGTCACGGCGCCGCGCGACCGACGGTGCCGCGCCACGAGGACGGGAGCCGAGCCCGGCTCCCATCGTGTGCGAGGGGTCGAACCACGGCCGCGACGACGCCCGCACGAGGCGGGCGATCATCAGCGGCAGCGACGCGCCCACCACCACCGCCCCGGCGAGGGGCGGTACGCACGATCGGGCGGCGCCACGTGCCGGGCGCGAGCAGCAGGTAGGCGAGGCCGAGCGGAGGCAGCACGCCCACGCCAGCACCTCTGCTGGGGCCCAGCGTCGGCCTGCCGCCGTTGCAGCACACCATCGTCGCCCACCCCTCTCGTGGGGGCACAGGATCCTCGGCGGCGGGTCGAAGGGTGCCGAGCGTCGGCAGCAGCCCCGCCGGGGTCGTCAGGCTTCGGGGGAGGCCGCCTGGCGCTCGCGCAGGTGGGCGAGCAGGCCGGGCATGGCCCGCTCGATCGCGTCGAGGGTGTCGTCGAACGCGGAGTCGGGGCCGTACCAGGGGTCCGCGATCCCGGCGCCGTCGGTGGCCGAGGGGTCGAAGCTCGACAGCAGTCGTACGTCGGCTCCCGGGTAGCGGCGCCGCAGCCGCGTCAGGTGCCCCGCGTCGAGGGCGAGCAGCAGGTCGGCGGTGGCGGCCTCGTCGTCGGTGACGCGGTGGGCCGAGTGGCCGTCCGCGTCGTAGCCGGCCTGGCGCAGCACCCGCCGGGCCCGCGGGTCGATCGGGTTGCGCCACTCCTCGTCGCTCACGCCCGCGCTCGTGAACGTGACCGCCAGCCCCTCGTCGGCGGCCCGTCGACGCGCCACCCGCTCGGCCATGGGCGAGCGGCAGATGTTCCCGGTGCAGACGAAGATCACGTGCATGACCTCGATCCTGCCGTACGTCCATCGCGGCGGCCACGTCGGCGTCCGTCGTCGGCCGGGCCCGACCGTGAGGGGTCGACGGGTGGTGCGTGCTGCCGGTCTCGACCGCGGCCTGAGC
>JBHAES010000326.1:0-8804 GCA_041855725.1 Actinomycetota bacterium | reverse complement strand
GGGCGGTCGCCCGGGTGGTCGCCCCGGTCATCGCCTTCGTGGTGGTGCTGGTCGGCCTTCTCACCCTCATGACCCTCACCGGCCGGACCGACCTGGCCCTGGGCGCGGTCGCCGTCGGGTTCGCCGTCGTCGCCGCCGCCGTCGTCCGCCGCCGCACCCGCCCCCGACCGGTCTAGCCAGATCCTGGAGTCGAGATCGACTCCTGGATGTGGTGGGGGTGTCCGGTGGTGGTGGTCGGGTTGTTGTGGGCCGGGTTGGTGGGGATTCGGGAGTCGAGATCGACTCCTGGATGTGGTGGAGGTGTCCGGTGGTGGTGGTCGGGTTGTTGTGGGCCGGGTTGGTGGGGGATTCGGGAGTCGAGATCGACTCCTGGATGTGACGGCCTCGGTGAGGGGGTCCTCATCGAGCGTGCATCCGGTGCGGTGACGCCGTAGGCATGGACCCGTGAGCAACCTGCCCCGAGCCCTGTCCCCGCAGGGGCGATCGTGAGGTCCCTGCTGCGCCTCGTCGTGGCGATCGGCTGCGGCCTGATCGCGGTCGTGTCGCTGGGCACCTGGTACGAGCAGCAGACCTGGGTCGAGACCGAGGGCGTGGTCGACAGCGTCGCCGAACGGACCGTGAACCATCGACGCTCCACCAGCACCGTCTACGACGTGGTCGCTACCTACCACGTCGACGGCGTCGCCCACCAGGCGTCGGGCACCTCCCCGACGGCGGTCGTCGTCGGCGGCCCGGTCACGGTCGCGTACGACCCGAGCGCGCCGGCCGAGGCTGTCGTCGGGGGCAGGACCGCGCTCCCCTGGGGGCTGAGCTTCGGGGTCGCGGCGTTGTGGAACCTTCTGGTCGCCGTGCGCGGACGGCGACGTCACGACGACAGCGGCTCCCTGTGGGCGACGCGCCCTGAGCGACGCATGGGGTGGGGCGCCCAGGTGGTGTCCGCCGGGGTCGTGCTCGTCGGCGTCGTGGTCGGGTTCGTGATCGTCGGCGCGGGCTGGGTCGCGTGGGCCGAGCAGGCGACGTGGACCCCCGTCGACGCCGTCGTCGAGTCGTCGCAGCAGACGGCGGGGACGGCCTCGTACGAGGTCGTGGCCCGCTACCAGGTGGGTGACGAGACCCACACCTTCACCGGCGGCGGCTTCGCGTGGGAGGTACCCCCCGGCGGGAGCCTCACGCTCCGCTACGACCCGACGCAGCCGTCGAAGGCCCTCCTGCCGTGGGAGTGGGACACCACGCACGTCGGCGTCGCCCTCGGGCTGCTGAGCCTCGCCCTGCTCGCCATGCTCGCCCGCCAGGCGGGGCGGCTTCGCGCGCTGTTCGCATCGCGGCCTCCCGTCGACCCGTACGACCCGATCCTGCCGGATGTGCCCGACCACGAGCCGAGGACCGCGTCGCCCTCGGCACCCGGGTGGCAGACCGGGGCCGAGACCCGGCACGTGGGCCCGGAGGCGCGGCCAGAGCCCCGACCCGGTGCCGTGCCGCCCCGCGACGTCCTGCCGCCCGCGACGGGTCCCGGCCGGCGCCCGCAGGCCTGGCAACCGGGCGCAGCAGGCGGGCAGCACGGCGAGGACGCCTGGGATGCCACGCCGTACGGCGCCCAGATCCCGCAGGCGTCCCGCCCGCCGGTGCCCCCGCCACCGGCGCCGGTGCCAGGCCCGCGCCTGTCTGGCTCGTACGCGGCTCGCCCGGCCGTGCCTGCCGCGTACGGGAGCGGCCCCGGTGGGTCCGGTCCGAGCGGGTCGGCGCTGCCCGCGCCAGGTCGCGCTGCGGCGGGGGCGTGGTCGGCGCCGCAGGGTCGTGGGACGGGTCCGCAGCCCGTGCCGGGGGCGGCTGTGCCAGGGGCGGCCGTACCGGCCTCGTACGCGCCGGCCTCGTACGGCTCGGCGGCGCCGCCCCCCGTCGGACCGGGGGCTGCTGTGCCAGCCGCTCCAGCTTCGTGGAGGTCGGGCTCGTCGCAGGCGTACGGGTACGGTCCGGCCCGTCCCGGTCCCGCGCCGGTGCCCGCCGGCCGGTGACATCTGGGAGTCGATCTCGACTCCCAGATGTGTCGGGGGCGTGCTCGGCGAGGGACGCGCCCGAGCCGCGGCAGCATGACCGCCGCCCACCGAGCTCGAGCGGCGCGGAGCAGATGAGGAGGGGCTCATGGATGGCGTCGGCCGGGTCGCGGGTTGGTCACCATAGGGGACGTGCTCACGCAGTCTGAGAAGCCGCGGAACGTGATCTTCCTCGCCGTCGTCGGCCTGTGGCTCGTCCTCTGGTCCTGGCTCTCTCAGAGCGCCTGGGCGGAGTGGCTGGGGTATCAGGGATGGACCGACACCACGGGGGTCGTGGTGGCCGCCCGCGTGGAACGATCGCGGGGGACGCCCAACAGCACCGAGACCACCTACCATGTCACCGCCCGGTACACCGTGGCCGGGCGCACGTACGAGGTGAGCAGCGGAGGCATCGACGACGGCCCCTACGTCGGCAAGCGGATCGGCGTCGCCTACGATCCGGACGATCCCGCCAAGGCCAGGGTCGGCTCGGCCTCCGATCCGCACGTCGGCGTGATCATCTACTTCCTGGGAGTGATCGTGGCCATGGTGATGGGGGCCGTGGGGGTGTACCAGGCGCTGTCCCATCGGTCGAGGCGATCCAAGGGTGGTCGCTACGTCAGCCACCGGGCCACGATCGGGTCGGTGACACCGCCGCGCCCGGTGGTGGCAGCGCCGGCGGGTGGCAGGCCCACGGCCTCCGGGGCGTCGCCGGCCCTGGGCACGGTCGGCACCCAGTCGTACATGGCGGGCCCGGACGCGGCGGTCGTCCCGCACCGGGCCGTGGCTGCCCCCGCGCGGGAGTCGTCGGGCCGAGCTGGCAGGCGTGCGGCCACGCCCACCTGGCGTCCCGGGGCCTCGCAGGCCCATGGTGACCCTTCAGGTGGGGTGGCAGACGTGCCGGCGTACACGGGGGCCGGGTCGGTGGCGGCGCCGGCTGCCACGGGCCCTCTCGTCGCGTACGTGCCCGCCGGTCCGGCGCTGGCACCCCCGGCGGGACATGGGCCCAGCGCCTCGTACGCGGTCGGAGCCGCTGGTCCCAGGGAGCCGGAAGGGATCGTCGACGACAGGACGTCGGAGGGCGCCGCCTCCGTGGTCCCGACGCTGACCTGACCGCACCGCCCTTCAGGCGGCCGCCGGCGACCCGGGGAACACATCTGGGAGTCGAGATCGACTCCCAGATGCGGTCGCTGCGGCTGCGTCGGTGGCTGATAGGTTCGGGGGTCGTGACCATGGTCCCCGCGTCCGGCCCCGCCTCGCCGCCGCGTACGCTCGCCCCCGACCTCGCTCGAGGGCTGATGCTGCTCTTCATCGCGATCGCGAACGTGCCGTGGCACCTGTGGGGCGGGTCGCGGCGGGGGGTGTCGTCGCACCCCGAGCCGGTGACGGCGCTCGACCACGTGGCGCAGGCCGTCACGGTGACCGCGATCGACCAGCGGATCTACCCGATGTTCGCGTTCCTGTTCGGCTACGGCATGGTGCAGTTCGCCGACGGCAGGGCGGCGCGGGGGGTCTCGGTGAACGACGTACGGCGCATGCTCCGCCGCCGGCACTGGTCGATGCTCCTGCTCGGGGTCCTTCACGCCGCGCTGCTGTTCAACGGCGACATCCTGGGCGCGTACGGGCTCGTGGGACTCGTCACCGTGTGGCTGTTCTTCAAGCGCCAAGACCGCACCCTCGTGGTGTGGCTGGTCCTGATGGGCCTGGTGCTGATGGCGTGGGTCGCGTTCTCGCTGCTGGGGCTGTGGGCGGTGCTGGCCCAGGGAGTGCCCGCGGGCAGCGCCACCATCGCGGTGGGACCGACCGACAACGCCTCCTACCTCGGGTCGGTGCCCGAGCGTCTGGCGGGCTGGGTGTTGGCGACGGTGTACGTGCTGGTCACCCCCGAGGTCCCGGCCTGCGTGATGCTCGGCTGGCTGGCCGCACGGCACCGCGTGCTGGAGGAACCGGGACGCCACCTGCGGCTGCTGCGGGTGGTCGCAGTGGTCGGCATCGCCCTCGGACTGGGTGGTGGGGCCCTCGCCGCCATGGACCGGGAGGGTCTGCTCGGCATCCCCGACGAGGCCTGGTGGGGTCTCCTCGTACCCACGATGGTCTCCGGCATGGCCGGCGGGATCGGCTACGTGGCACTGTTCGGGCTCGTCGCCCACGCGCTGGGGGACCGGCGTCCGCGACCCGTCCAGGTCGCCGTGGCGGTGGGCAAGCGGTCGCTGTCGTGCTACCTGGCGCAGTCGGTGCTGTTCGCGCCCCTGCTGGCGGCGTGGGGCCTCGGCCTCGGCTCTCGCATCGGCAGCGCGGCCGCGATGCTGCTCGCCTGCCTCGTCTGGGTGGTGATCGCGGCGGGTGCGTGGGCGCTGGAGCAGGCCGGCCGCCGCGGCCCGGCCGAGACCGTGCTGAGACGTCTCACCTACGGCCGCCACGACCAGCCGGCCACCGTCCCGGCCGCCTGACGGCGGCGGCGCGGCGGAGCCCCGGGTCCATGCCCGTCGCCCGCGCTGTCTTGGAGTCGATCTCGACTCCAAGATGTCGACCGGCACCGACCGGCGGGTAGGCGTGGGGTCGTGGTCGGTGGGTGCGCGAGCGGCCCGGACGGCGCGGGCAGAGCTCGGGGAGTGCCGTGGTGGCCAGGCGCGTCGACGGGGCACCGAGGAACCCGCATCCTGGAGCCGAGATCGACTCCAGGATGTGTGGGACCGGCGCCGAGGTCCTGTCGCCCTGCACCTCGACCCGGCGACGCGGCGGCTGCGGGCGCCCTCGTCGCACCGGACCACCGCAGGCCGCCACCGCATCCTGGAGTCGATCTCGGCTCCAGGATGTGCGCCGGGCGGCTGGGTGACCTCTACCTCGGAGCGGCGCATAGGATCTGCGGGTGACCATGACCATCGCACCGTCCTCGCTGCGCGCCGCGCTCGGCTCGCGGGTGCTCGTCGCCGACGGGGCGATGGGCACCATGCTCCAGTCGTACGACCTCACCCTCGACGACTTCCAGGGCCACGAGGGCTGCAACGAGGTGCTGAACGTCACCCGGCCGGACGTGGTCGCCGCGGTGCACCGCGCCTACCTCGAGGCCGGCGCCGACCTGGTGGAGACCAACACGTTCGGCGCCAACCTGGCGGCGCTGGGGGAGTACGGCATCGCCGACCGGATCGGCGAGCTCGCGGAGGCGGGCGCCCGGGTGGCCCGCCAGGTCGCCGACGAGCTCGCCACCGCCGACCGGCCACGGTGGGTGCTGGGCTCGGTCGGCCCCGGCACGAAGCTGCCCACGCTCGGCCACGTCACGTACGAGGCGCTGCGCGACGCGTACCAGACCCAGGTGACGGCGATGATCGCCGGCGGCATCGACGCGGTGCAGATCGAGACCAGCCAGGACCTGCTGCAGACGAAGGCGGCGGTCGTCGGCGCGCGGCGGGCCATCGCGGCTGCGGCCAAGGACGTGCCGGTGTTCGTGTCGGTGACCGTCGAGCAGACCGGGACGATGCTGCTGGGCTCGGAGATCGGGGCGGCGCTCACCACCGTCGAGCCCCTCGGCGTCGACGTCATCGGGTTGAACTGCGCCACCGGGCCCGCCGAGATGACCGAGCACCTGCGCCATCTCGCCCAGCACGCCACCGTGGGCGTGTCGTGCATGCCCAACGCCGGCCTGCCCGAGCTGACCGCCGACGGGGCCCGCTACCCGCTCGGCCCCGACCAGCTCGCCGAGGCGCTCGACCGGTACGCCACCGACTACGGGCTGGCCCTCGTGGGCGGGTGCTGCGGCACCACCCCGGCGCACATCAAGGCGCTCGCCGAGGTCGTCGGCGGACGCGACGTCGCCGCCCGTACGCCGAGGCCGGAGCCGGCGGTCGCCTCGCTCTACAGCGAGGTGTCGCTGTCGCAGGACACCTCGTACCTGTCGATCGGGGAGCGTACGAACGCGAACGGGTCGAAGGCGTTCCGCGAGGCGATGCTCGACGAGCGGTGGGACGACTGCCTCGACATCGCCCGGTCGCAGGCCCGCGAGGGCGCCCACCTGCTCGACCTCTGCGTCGACTACGTGGGCCGCGACGGCGTACGCGACATGTCCGAGCTCGCGTCGCGCCTGGCCACCGCGACGACGCTGCCGATCGTGCTCGACTCCACCGAGCCCGAGGTGCTGCGGGCCGGCCTCGAGCACCTGGCCGGCCGCAGCGTCGTCAACTCGGTCAACTTCGAGGACGGTGACGGCCCCGGGTCGCGCTACCAGAAGGTGATGGCGCTCGTACGCGAGCACGGGGCCGCGGTGGTGGCCCTGTGCATCGACGAGGAGGGGCAGGCGCGTACGGCCGACTGGAAGGTACGGGTCGCCACCCGCCTGATCGACGACCTGGTCACCAACCACGGCCTGTCGGTGGGCGACATCATCGTCGACTGCCTCACGTTCCCGATCGCCACGGGCCAGGAGGAGACGCGTCGCGACGCGATCGAGACCATCGAGGCGATCCGGCGCATCACCACCGCGTACCCTGGGGTGCACACCACCCTCGGCGTGTCGAACGTGTCGTTCGGTCTCAACGCGGCGGCCCGGCAGGTGCTCAACTCGGTGTTCCTGCACGAGGCGGTCGCCGCCGGGCTCGACTCGGCGATCGTGCACCCGTCGAAGATCCTGCCGCTGGCGAAGATCCCCGACGAGCAGCGGCAGGTCGCCCTCGACCTGGTGTGGGACCGCCGGCGCGAGGGGTACGACCCCCTCACCCGGTTCCTGGAGCTCTTCGAGGGCGTGACCGCCACCTCCGCGCGCGCCTCGCGGGCCGCCGAGCTGAAGGCGTTGCCGCTGGCCGAGCGGTTGGCGCGCCGGGTCGTCGACGGCGACCCGAAGGGGCTCACCGACGACCTCGACGAGGCGCTGCTCACCAAGCCGGCCCTCGACATCGTCAACGACGACCTGCTCGCCGGGATGAAGACGGTGGGGGAGCTGTTCGGGTCGGGCCAGATGCAGCTGCCGTTCGTGCTGCAGTCGGCCGAGGTGATGAAGCAGGCCGTCGCCTACCTCGAGCCGCACATGGAGAAGTCGGAGGGGTCGGGCAAGGGCACCCTCGTGCTCGCCACGGTGAAGGGCGACGTGCACGACATCGGCAAGAACCTCGTCGACATCATCGTGAGCAACAACGGCTACACCGTGGTGAACCTCGGCATCAAGCAGCCGGTGTCGGCGATCATCGAGGCGGCCGAGCAGCACAGGGCCGACGCGATCGGCATGTCGGGGCTGCTCGTCAAGTCGACGGTGATCATGCGTGACAACCTGCTCGAGCTCAGCGCGCGGGGGCTGGCGCACAAGTACCCGGTGCTGCTCGGCGGCGCCGCGCTGACCCGCTCGTACGTGGAGCACGACCTGAAGGAGATCTTCGGTGGCGAGGTCCGCTACGCCCGCGACGCGTTCGAGGGGCTGCGCCTCATGGACGCCGTGATGGCGGTCAAGCGGGGCGAGCCGGGGGCGGTGCTGCCGGCGGTCCGCGAGCGCCGCGTGAAGCGGCAGCCGGGGCAGGGTCCCGACGCGCCGCGGCCCGACGCCGACCGGCTCGCCGACACCACCCGCTCCGACGTCGCCCGCGACGTCGACGTGCCCACGCCCCCGTTCTGGGGCACCCGGGTGGTGAAAGGAATCCCGCTGGTCGACGTGGCGAGGTGGCTCGACGAGCGCGCCACCTTCCTCGGCCAGTGGGGACTCAAACCTGGCCGCGGCGAGGGTGGGACTTCGTACGAGCAGCTCGTCGAGACCGAGGGTCGGCCACGGCTGCGGATGTGGCTCGACCGGATCCGTACCGAGGGGCTGGTGGAGCCGGCGGTGGTGTACGGGTACTTCCCGTGCCGGTCGGAGGGCAACACGCTCGTGGTGTGCGACCCCGAGGCGTACGCGGGCACGGGCGCCCTCACCGAGGTGGCCCGGTTCACCTGGCCGCGACAGACCCGCGACCGGCGCCTGTGCCTGGCCGACTTCTTCCGCGACGCCGACGAGGTCGAGGCGCTGGGTCCCGACGTGATCGCGATGCAGCTGGTGACCGTAGGGGCACGCGTCGCGCGGGCGACCGCGGACCTGTTCGCCGCCGACGCGTACCGGGAGTACCTGGAGCTCCACGGCCTCTCGGTGCAGCTCACCGAGGCGCTCGCCGAGCACTGGCACGACCGGGTGCGCAACGAGCTGGGGCTGGTGCCCCACACCGACGACCCGGAGACGATGGTGCGCGACCAGGCCTACCGCGGCTCCCGCTACTCGTTCGGCTACCCGGCGTGCCCCGACCTGGAGGACCGCGTCGCCCTCGTCCGACTCCTCGACCCGTCCCGGATCGGCGTGGAGCTGTCGGAGGAGCTCCAGCTGCACCCGGAGCAGTCCACCGACGCCATCGTCGTCCACCACCCGGAGGCCCGGTACTTCTCGGTCTAGCCGTCTGCCCCGGGTCCTACCCGCTGCCCATGGATCCTGGAGTCGAGATCGACTCCCAGATGTACGGAGATCGTTCGACGTCGGTCTAACTTCGATGAGGGTCGAACGTGCGGTGGACATCCTGGAGTCGAGATCGACTCCCAGATGTCACGCGATCGTTCGATGAATGTCTAACGTTGATGGTCGTCGAATGGTCGGAGGTATCTGGGAGTCGAGATCGACTCCTGGATGGGTGCAGCCGCCGTGGGCTGGGCGGTGGGCGACGGGTGGGGGAGCGGGGAGGACAATGGGGACGAGGTCGGCTCCCGACGGCCGACCCGCCGTGAGCGCCGCGTGGATCGGAGGGACCATGAGACGACGCACCGTCCTCAGCCTGG
>JBHAES010000325.1:0-9461 GCA_041855725.1 Actinomycetota bacterium | reverse complement strand
CGCTACGCCGCGCTCACCCGCCGCGACCGGCTCGACGACGTGCTGGCCGGCATCGCCGCCGCCCAGGCGGCCGGGCTCACCCCGGTGAAGGTGAACGCGGTCGTGCTCCGCGACCACAACGAGGCCGACATCGTGCCGCTCGCCGAGTTCTGCCTCGCCGCGGGCCACGAGCTGCGGTTCATCGAGCAGATGCCGCTGGGCCCGGCGGCGGCCTGGGACCGTTCGGCGATGGTCACCCGCGCCGAGATCCTCGAGGTGCTGGGGCGCCGCCTCACCCTGACCCCGGACCCTGCCGAGCGGTCGTCGGCCACCGCCGAGCTGTGGCAGGTCGCCCCCGACGGCGGGCGGCCCGGCGGCCGGATCGGCGTCATCGCCTCGATGACCGCCCCGTTCTGCGAGGCGTGCGACCGCACCCGGCTCACGGCCGACGGCCACGTGCGCAGCTGCCTGTTCGCCGCCACCGAGACCGACCTGCGCAGCCCGCTGCGGGCGGGCGCCGACGACGCCGAGCTGGCAGCGCTGTGGCGGGCGGGTCACGCCACCAAGCCGCGGGGCCACGACGTCGGACGGCCGGGGTTCCAGCCCCCGGCGCGCATCATGAACGCGATCGGAGGGTGACCGTGGAGGTCAGGTTCTACGCCGGTGCCGCAGCCGCGGCCGGCACCGCCACGCGGACGCTCGACCCGGCGCCCGACGCCACGGTGGCCGAGGTGGTGGCCCGCCTCGGCGCCGACGACGAGCGGCTGGCCAGGGTGCTCGCCGTCAGCTGCCTGCTGCTCGACGGCACGAGGGTGGGCGACCCGGCCACCGCCGTCGGAGCCGCCACCCGGCTCGAGGTGCTGCCCCCGTTCGCCGGCGGGTGAGCCGAGACCACGTCGACAGGTACGCCGCCGCGCTGCTGCCCCGTTCGTCGGCGGGCGGCGAGGGGTCTCGTACGCACCACCCGCCCACACGCCCAGACCACGACCACCACCCCGGCACCGGCCGCGGCCACGCACCCGGCGACGCCCCGCCACCAGCGCCCAGACACAGATTCGAGCCGCGCTCGACTCGAATCTGTCCCGCTACCAGGGCCACGCACCCCCTACCCTCACGCGGTTGACGCGCCTCGTGCTGCCACCCCGCCCACGCGCCGAGACCACGACCCACCACCCCGGCACCGGTCACGGGCAGGCGCCCCGGCGACGCCCCGCCACCGGCACCCAGACACAGATTCGAGCCGCGCTCGACTCGAATCTGTCCCGCTACCACAGGCACCCCCACCCCGTACCCTCACGCGGCAGCCGCCTCGTACGCCCTCCCCGGCCGCCACCACCGGTCAGCCGGGGTCGACGCCGGCGGCTGCGGCCTGCGCGGGGGTGTCGACGTCGCGCAGCAGGTCGTCGGCCACGGGGACGGCCGCGAGGTCGAGCGCCGAGCCCCAGCGCCGCATCGAGACGTCGCGCACGCCGCCGAGCGCCTCGAGGCGGCGGCGTACGGCGCCGAGCCGGTAGCGGCCCATGAGGTACTGCGGGCGGCCGGTCGAGTCGGTGGCGACGGCACCGTCGGGGCCGGTGCCGGCGGCGACGAGGACGGCCACCACCCCGGCCACGTCCGGGACGTCGACCGGCAGCACCAGCACCTCGTCGCTGTCGGGCCGACCGGCGAGCTCGGCCACGCCGGCGGCGAGGCCGGCGACCGGGCCACCGAACGGCGGGTCCTCCAGCGTCGTCACGACCTCGCCCCACGACGCGGCCGGGACGAGCGGGCCGGGACGGCCCACCAGCACGACGACCTCGGTGACGGGGGCGGCCGCGTCGACCGCCCGCTCGACGAGGGTGCGCCCACCCAGGCGGAGAGCGCCCTTCGCGGTGCCCATCCGCTGCGACCTGCCCCCCGCGACGACCACCGCTGCCCGCATGCCCGCATGGTACGCGCACAGCGCACCGACCCCCTACGCCGCCGCGACCTGCCGCCGATCTCCCCACGCCCTCACCCCCGGGCTTTACGGCACGTTCTCATGACGTAATTCAGTCCATATCGGCCGCTCCGACCACCAGAGCAGTTCCGCGACTGCGGATCTCCACGCCGATCCGCGCCGCTGCTGCGGACCTGTCGCTCGCCGCCGGTGACCATGCGTACGATCCGCCACCACATCGACCAGAATCCTTGCCGCAACGTCCCCGGCACAAGGCCCTTCTGTGGTGTGCTAGCGCCATGACAGCCGAATCTGCGCGCCTCGACGGACCGGCCAGCGACGCCCTGCTGAAGATCGGCAGGTTCTTCACCCGGTGGGACGCGACCGACGACGGACGGGCGGTGTTCCGCGAGGGCGGCCGCAGCGGAGACGTGTTCTACCGCGACCGGTGGAGCCACGACAAGGTGGTGCGCTCCACCCACGGCGTGAACTGCACGGGCTCCTGCTCGTGGAAGGTCTACGTCAAGGACGGGATCATCACGTGGGAGGCGCAGCAGACCGACTACCCGAGCACCGGCAACGACCGGCCCGAGTACGAGCCGCGTGGCTGCCCCCGGGGGGCATCGTTCTCGTGGTACACCTACTCCCCCACCCGGGTGCGCTACCCGTACGGGCGCGGCGTGCTGCTGGAGATGTACCGGGAGGCCCGGCAGCGCCTCGGCGACCCGGTGGCGGCGTTCAAGGAGATCTCCACCGACCCGGTGCGCCGGCGCCGCTACCAGCAGGCGCGCGGCAAGGGCGGCCTGGTGCGCATGAGCTGGGACGAGGCGCTCGAGATCGCGGCGGCGAGCTACGTCAACACCATCGTCGAGTACGGGCCCGACCGGCTCGTGTCGTTCTCGCCGATCCCGGCGATGAGCCTGGTCAGCCACGCCATCGGCACCCGGTTCACCCACCTGCTGGGCGGGGCGATGACGAGCTTCTACGACTGGTACGCCGACCTGCCGGTCGCCTCGCCGCAGGTGTTCGGTGACCAGACCGACGTGCCCGAGGCGGGTGACTGGTGGGACGCGACGTACCTCATGATGTGGGGCTCCAACGTGCCGCTGACCCGCACCCCCGACGCCCACTGGATGGCGGAGGTCCGCTATCGGGGCACCAAGGTGGTGACGGTGGCGCCCGACTACGCCGACAACGTGAAGTTCGCCGACGAGTGGCTGCCGGCGCAGGCCGGCACCGACGGTGCGCTCGCGATGGCGATGGGGCACGTGATCTTGAAGGAGTGCTTCGTCGAGCGGCAGGTGCCGTTCTTCACCGACTACGTCAAGCAGTTCACCGACATGACGATGCTCGTGCGGCTCGTCGAGCACCCCGACGGCCACGGGCTGACCGCGGCGAAGTTCCTCACCGCCGCCGACCTGGGCCACGACGTGGCCGACGCCGCCTTCAAGACGGTGCTGTGGGACACGGCCACCGGCGGCCCCGCGGTGCCGAACGGCTCGATGGGCTACCGCTACAACGACGAGGGGCTGGGCCGCTGGAACCTCGACCTCGGCGACCTCGACCCGGCGCTGACGCTGGCCGGCGTCGCCGGCGCCGAGCCCGTCGAGATCGCCCTGCCGTGCTTCGAGGACCCGCGCGGCCAGGGCTCGATCCTGCGTCGCGGCGTGCCGGCCGTCCGGGTGGGCGACGCGCTGGTGACGACGGTGTACGACCTGATGCTCGCCCAGTACGGGGTGGCGCGTCCCGGCCTGCCGGGGGTGTGGCCCGCCGGGTACGACGACGAGACCGTGCCCTACACCCCCGCCTGGCAGGCGCCGATCACGTCGGTGCCGGCGGAGGCGTGCCTGCGGGTGGCCCGGGAGTTCGCCCGCAACTCGGAGGTGTCGCAGGGCCGCTCGATGATCATCATCGGGGCGGGCCTGTGCCACTGGTACCACGCCGACGCCACCTACCGGGCGGTGATGGCGATGCTGATGCTGACCGGCTGCATCGGGCGCAACGGCGGCGGCTGGGCGCACTACGTGGGTCAGGAGAAGGCCCGCCCCATGACCGGCTGGTTCAACATGGCCAACGCGCTCGACTGGTCGCGGCCGCCACGCACCATGATCGGCACCGGCTACTGGTACATGCACACCGACCAGTGGCGCACCGACGGCTACTCCGCCGACGCGATCACCTCGCCGCTGGCCACCGGCTCGCTCAACGGGCTGCACTGCGCCGACGCGCTGGCCCGGTCGGCCCGGCAGGGCTGGATGCCGTTCTACCCGCAGTTCGACCGCAACCCGCTCGACCTGGCCGACGAGGCGAAGGCGGCCGTCGCCGCCGGTGAGGCCCCCGACGTGGCCACGTGGGTGGCGGCGGAACTGAAGGCGGGCCGGCTGCGCTCGGCGATCGAGGACATCGACGCTCCCGCCAACTGGCCGCGCACCATGATCCTGTGGCGCTCGAACCTGTTCGGCTCGTCGGCCAAGGGCAACGAGTACTTCCTCAAGCACCTGCTCGGCACCCACAACAACGTGATGCCCAACCAGCACGGCGCCGACCGGCGCCCGGTCGACGTACGGTTCCGCGACGACGAGGTGGAGGGCAAGGTCGACCTGCTCATCACCGCCGACTTCCGCATGACCTCGTCGACGCTGCTGAGCGACCTGGTGCTGCCGGCGGCGACCTGGTACGAGAAGCACGACCTGTCGTCGACCGACATGCACCCGTACGTGCACGCCTTCACCCCGGCGATCGACCCGCCGTGGGAGGCCCGCACCGACTTCGACCTGTTCGTCGCCCTCGCGTCCGCCATCTCCGAGCTGGCGAAGGGCCGGCTCGACACCCGCAGCGACATCGTCGCCGTGCCGTTGCAGCACGACACCCCGGGCGAGGTGAAGCAGCCCGGCGGCACCGAGCGGGACTGGCGCCACGACCCGGACGTGCCGGCGGTGCCGGGAGTGAACATGCCGGCGCTCATGCTGGTGGAGCGCGACTACACCGCCATCGCCGACAAGCTCACCACGGTGGGCCCGCTGGCCGACCGGCTCGGGTTCACCATCAAGAACATCACCTACGACGTCAGCCACCAGGTGCGGCACCTGGCCCGGCTGCACGGGGTGCTCCCGGACGGCCCGGCCGCGGGACGGCCCGCGATCGACACCGACGAGCGGCTGGCGCAGGCGATCCTCACGTTCTCGGGCACCACCAACGGCGAGCTGGCGACCCAGGGGTTCCGCGACCTGGAGCGCAAGACGGGGCGCCGGCTGGCCGACCTGTCGGAGGGCCTGGAGGAGAAGCAGATCACGTTCGTCCAGACCCAGCAGGCGCCGCAGCCGGTGATCACCTCGCCGGAGTGGTCGGGCTCGGAGACGGGCGGGCGGCGCTACGCGGCGTTCACCATCAACGTGGAGCGGCTCAAGCCGTGGCACACGCTGTCGGGGCGGATGCACTTCTTCCTCGACCACGACTGGATCAACGACGCCGGCGAGAGCCTGCCGATCTTCCGGCCGCCGCTCGACATGAGCCGGGCGTACGGTGAGCCGGAGCTGGGGCCCAACGGCGAGAAGTCGATCGTGCTGCGCTACCTGACGGTGCACAACAAGTGGGCGATCCACTCGCAGTACCACGACAACCTGTTCATGCTGTCGCTGGGTCGCGGCGGGCCGCAGGCGTGGCTGAGCGTCAACGACGCCCGCAGCATCGGCGTGGCCGACAACGACTGGATCGAGCTCACCAACGCCAACGGCGTGTTCGTGGCGCGGGCGGTGGTGACCCCGAAGCTGCCCGACGGGGTGGCCTACGTGCAGCACGCGCAGGAGCGCACCGTCGACGTGCCGAAGTCGGAGGCCACGGGCCGGCGCGGCGGCATCCACAACTCGGTGACCCGGATCCTGCTGAAGCCCACGCACCTCGTGGGCGGCTACGCGCACCTGTCGTACGCGTTCAACTACCTCGGCCCCACCGGCGTGCAGCGTGACATCGTGTCGACCGTGCGCCGCCGCTCCCAGGAGGTGCAGTACTGATGCGAGTCATGGCACAGGTCGCGATGGTGATGAACCTCGACAAGTGCATCGGGTGCCACACCTGCTCGGTGACGTGCAAGCAGGCGTGGACCAACCGGGCCGGCGTCGAGTACGTCTGGTTCAACAACGTGGAGACCCGCCCCGGGCTGGGCTACCCGCGCACCTACGAGGACCAGGAGCGGTGGCAGGGCGGCTGGGTCCGCACCCGGTCGGGCCGGCTCCGGCTGCGGTCCGGGGGGCGGTTCAAGAAGCTGCTCAGCATCTTCGCCTCCCCCGTGCAGCCCGGGCTCGACGACTACTACGAGCCGTGGACCTACGACTACGAGAACCTGATCGCCTCCCCGCTGGTCGACGACTTCCCGGTGGCCCGCGCCAAGTCGCTGGTGACCGGCGACGACCTGGCGATCCGGGCGTCGGCGAACTGGGACGACGCGCTCGGCGGCATCCACGAGACCATCGACGCCGACCCGATCGTGGCGCGGCTGCGGCGGGAGTCGAACCAGCAGATCAAGGCGGAGTACGAGAAGGCGTTCATGCTGTTCGTGCCGCGCATCTGCGAGCACTGCCTCAACCCGTCGTGCATGGCGTCGTGCCCGTCGGGCGCGATCTACAAGCGGGCCGAGGACGGCATCGTGCTCGTCGACCAGGACCGTTGCCGCGGCTGGCGGCAGTGCATCACCGGCTGCCCCTACAAGAAGATCTACTTCAACCACCGCACCGGCAAGGCCGAGAAGTGCCACTTCTGCTACCCGCGCATCGAGCTGGGGCTGCCGACGGTGTGCTCCGAGACGTGCGTGGGCCGGCTGCGCTACCTGGGCGTGATCCTCTACGACGCCGAGCGGGTCACCGCGGCGGCCACCGCCGACGACCGGGACCTGTACGCGGCGCAGCTCGACCTGATGCTCGACCCGCGCGACCCGGCGGTGGTGGCGCAGGCCCGGGCCGACGGGATCCCCGAGGACTGGCTGGAGGCGGCGGTGACGTCGCCGGTGTACGCGTTGATCAAGCACTTCCAGGTGGCGCTGCCGCTGCACCCGGAGTACCGGACGATGCCGATGGTGTGGTACATCCCGCCGCTGTCGCCGGTGGTCGACCTGCTGCGCGGGCAGGGCCACGACGCCGAGGCGGCCGGCAACCTGTTCGGCGCCATCGACGCGCTGCGGATCCCGGTGGCGTACCTCGCCGAGCTGTTCACCGCCGGCGACACCGACACGGTCACCCTCGTGCTGCAGCGGCTGGCGGCGATGCGCAGCTACATGCGCGAGATCACCCTCGGCGGCGCCGGCGACCCCGAGATCGCGGCCGCCGTGGGCATGACCCCCGCCGCGGTGCAGCAGATGTACCGGCTGCTGGCGATCGCCAAGTACCACGAGCGCTACGTGATCCCGCAGGCCCACCGCGAGCAGGCCCACGCCCTCGAGGAGATGGCCTGCTCGGTGGGTGCGTACGAGGGCGGGGGGTTCGGCGACACCTTCGGCCGTCCGGTGCCGGTGGCCGTCGAGAGCTTCGAGGCCGCGCGGCGGCGACGCGAGGTGGCGCCGTGACCGCCGCGGTCGCCGGTCGGCGGGGGCGTCGGGCGACGCGGCTGCCCGACCAGGCCCCGGTGTGCTTCCAGGCCGCCGCCTGGGTGCTGTCGTACCCCGACGAGGAGCTGCTGGCCCGGCTGCCCGTGGTGGCCTCGGCGGTGACCGAGACCCCGTGGGCCCACCTGTTCGCGCCGGTGCTGGCGCACCTCGGCGGATCGCCGCTGCGGACGCTGCAGGAGCTCCACGTGCAGGAGTTCGACCTGTCGCGGCGCCACGCGCTGCACCTGACGTACTGGACCGACGGCGACACCCGCCGCCGCGGCGAGGTGCTCGCGGCGATCAAGCAGACCTACCGCGACTCGGGCCTGGTCGTCGACCTCGCCGGCGAGCTGCCCGACTACCTGCCGATGGTGCTGGAGTTCGCCGCCCGCGGCGACACGGAGCGGGGGGTGGCGCTGCTCAACGCCTACCGGGCCGGCCTGGAGCTGCTGCGGCTCGGCCTGCGCCAGGACCGGCTGCCGCACGAGGGCGCGGTCGAGGCGGTGTGCCGCTGCCTGCCGGGCCCGCTGGCCGCCGACCGGGTGGACGTGCAGCGCCGCTACGGCGTCGACAGCGCCCCGCCGACCGAGCAGGTCGGCCTGCAGACCTACCAGATCGACCCGAGGAGGCCGCTGTGAGCACGTTCCTGTGGGGCGTGGTGCCCTACGTCGTCGTCACCGTGCTCGTCGTCGGACTGGTCTGGCGCTACCGCTACGACCAGTTCGGCTGGACGACCCGCAGCTCGCAGCTGTACGAGTCGCGGCTGCTGAAGATCGCCTCGCCGCTGTTCCACTACGCGCTGCTGGCGGTGTTCCTCGGCCACGTGGTGGGGCTGCTGGTGCCGAAGGCGTTCACCGACGCGATCGGGATCTCGCAGGAGATGTACCACGCCGGCGCGTTCTACGGCGGCGGCGCCGCGGGGGTGGCGCTCGTGGTGGGCCTGGTGCTGCTGATCTGGCGGCGGCGCCGCACGAGCCGGGTGCGTCAGGCGACCACCCGCAACGACAAGGCGTTGTACCTGCTGCTGACGCTCGTGGTGGCGCTCGGCCTGGCCGCCACGTTCACCGGCGACCACACCCCCACCGGTGAGCACCACAACTACCGCGAGACGGTGTCGGTCTGGTTCCGTTCCCTGGCCACGCTGCAGCCCGACGTCGCCGCCATGAGCGCGTCCACGTGGCAGTTCCAGCTGCACGTCGCCCTCGGCATGCTGCTGATCGCCGTCACACCGTTCACCCGCCTCGTCCACGCCTTCACCGCCCCGCTGCACTACCTGTTCCGGCCCTATATCGTCTATCGCAGCCGCGACGGCCGACGCGTCGCGTCGTCGCCCCAGCGCCGGGGCTGGGACCCCGTCGGCACCAGCGACTCCGCTCCCGGGCGGAAGTAAGGGATCGGATGAAGCTCGTCGAGGTGGCCCCCGTCCACGACACGGGGCGGGGCGCCGGTCGCGTCCTGACGATGTCGACCATCGCGTTCACGCTGATGTTCGCGGTGTGGCTCATGTTCGGCATCCTGGGCGTACCCATCCAGAAGGAGCTCGGCCTCACCGACGTCGAGCTGTCGTGGATCTCGGCGCTGGCCGTCTTGAACGGGTCGATGTGGCGGCTCGTGGCCGGCATCCTCACCGACCGGGTCGGCGGGCGGCGGGTCACGCTGTTCCTCGTCTTCTCGTGCGCGCTGCCCGCCTACCTGGTCTCGCTCGCGAACTCGTACGCGATGCTGCTGGTGCTGGCGTTCCTCGTCGGCTTCGCCGGCAACCTGTTCTCGGTGGGCACCGCGTGGAACGCCGCCTGGTTCGCCCGGGACCGGCAGGGGTTCGCGCTCGGCGTGTTCGGCGCCGGCAACGTGGGCGCCTCGGTCACCAAGTTCATCGGCCCGCCGCTGATCGCCGGCACCGCCGGCACCACCTTCGCCCTCGGCGTCCAGGGCGGGTGGCGGCTCGTCCCGGTCATCTACGCGGTGCTGCTCGTCGTGGTCGGGGTCGCG
>JBHAES010000324.1:0-3689 GCA_041855725.1 Actinomycetota bacterium | reverse complement strand
GCGGCCAGCAGCGCCTCGGCCATGGCCTCGAGCGCCGCGTCCTTGGTCGCGCGGCGGCAGGTCGCGAGCTGGCGCGCCGCCGTACGGGCGGCCTCGGCTGCGGTGCGGACGTCCATGCCCGTCAGGCTAGGTCATGCGGCGCGGTCCCGGCGCCGGGTGCCCCGCGGGTGGGACGGCACCGTCCGGGAGGGGCCCGGTCGCGACCTGGGGGCATCTCAGGGACGGGCCAGGGGTGCTCGTTTCGGACCCGTTCGCCTGGCGTGGAAGGATTGGTGCGGGTCGCAGGGACCCGAGCGCGGGGAGGATGAGTCGATGGGACGCTGGTCGACGACGCAGCGGGTGGCCGCAGCCACCGTGGCCGTGGTGCTGCTGCTGGGGGCTGGGGTCCTCGTGTGGCAGGTGACGCGACCCAAGCAGGTCGCGGTGTCCGAGCCGACCACCACCTTCGTCGCGGCGCAGCGCCAGACGGTGCGCAAGACGGTCACGGCCGCGGGCACGATCGCGCCGCAGCGGCAGTCCTACCTCAGCTTCCCGGCGTCCGGCACGGTCTCGTCCGTACGGGTGAACCTCGGCGACACCGTCAAGGCTGGCACCGTGCTCGCCACGCAGGACACCACCACCCTCGACGCGGCGGTGACCTCGGCCGAGGCCGCGGCGAGCGCGGCCCGGTCCAGTCTCCGCACCGTGCTCGACACCAGCGGCGCCACCGACTCGCAGATCGCCTCGGCCCGCGCGCAGGTGGCCTCGGCCGACGCCCAGCTCGCCCAGGCCCGCAGCGACCTCGCGGGGGCCACCATGACCTCCCCCATCGACGGGGTGGTGGCCGAGGTCAACATCACCAAGGACGCGAAGGTGATGGGCACCTCGTCGGTCACCACCGGCACCGGCACGACCACCACCATCAGCCCCGCCACCGCCGCCTCCGCCCAGGTGGTCGTGGTCGACATCACGTCGTGGCAGGTCGACGCCACGGTAGGCATGGCCGACCTGGCCCAGCTCAAGCAGGGCATGAGCGCCACCATCGCGCCCACCGGCACCGACGCGCGGCTGCCCGCCACGATCCATGCGATCGGCATCGTGGGCACCACCACCACGGGCCAGGCCACCTACCCGATCACGCTCCACATCGACGGCAACCCGCCCCACCTCTACATCGGGGGCACCGCCGACGCCACCATCGAGGTCGGCTCGGCCGAGGTGCTCACGGTGCCCACCGCGGCCGTCACCACCGTCGACGGCCAGGCGCGGGTCACCGTCATGCGCGGCGGCACGGCCACAGCCGTCCCGGTCACCGTGGGGCGCACGGTCGGCACCAGCACCGAGATCGTCGAGGGCGTGTCGGAGGGCGAGCAGGTCGAGGTACCCCTCGCCGCCGTCCAGAGCGGGTCCGCCACCTCGCCGGCTGCGACCCCGAGCCGCTGATGACCGCCATCGTCGAGCTCACCGGGGTGCGCAAGACCTACCGCTCCGGCAGCCTGAGCGTCGAGGCGCTGCGGGGTATCGACATGCGCGTCGACGAGAACGAGTACGTGGCGATCATGGGGCCGTCGGGCTCGGGCAAGTCCACGCTCATGCACATCCTCGGCTGCCTGGACGTGCCCACGTCGGGACGCTACCTGCTCGGTGGCGAGGACGTGAGCCGGATGTCGGAGCGCGACCTCGCCGAGGTGCGCAACATCCGCATCGGGTTCGTGTTCCAGCAGTTCAACCTGCTGCCGGGCCTCACCGCGCAGCGCAACGTCGAGCTGCCGCTCATGTACGCGGGCGTGGGCCGGGGCGAGCGCCGTCACCGCGCCCACGACGCGTTGGCGAAGGTGGGGCTCGCCGACCGGACGCACCACCGGCCCGGCGAGCTGTCGGGCGGCCAGCAGCAGCGGGTCTGCATCGCGCGGGCGCTCGTCACCGACCCCGACATCATCCTGGCCGACGAGCCGACCGGCAACCTCGACTCGCGCTCCACCTCCGACGTGCTGGCCCTGCTGCACGACCTGCACCGCCAGGGCCGCACGATCATCCTCATCACCCACGAGCACGACGTGGCCGCGGTCGCCCAGCGGCAGCTGCAGATCCGCGACGGGCTGCTGAGCGAGCGGGTGGTCGCATGAGCTTCTTCGAGACCGTACGCATCGCGCTGTCAGCGATCTTCTCCCGCAAGCTCCGCTCGGCCCTCACGATGCTCGGCATCCTCATCGGCATCGCCTCCGTGATGCTCACCGTCGGCCTCGGCCAGGGGGCGCAGGAGTCGATCACCGGCCAGATCAACAAGCTCGGCTCCAACATGCTCATCGTCACCCCGGGGCAGACGGGCATCTTCGCGGGCGGCTACGACGACTCGAACCGTCCCACGCAGAGCCTGACCCTCGGCGACGCGGCGGCGCTGGCCGACCGGAGCGCGAACCCCGACATCCGCTACGTGGCGCCCATCTCGCAGACCGTCGGCACCGTCGCGGCCGGGAGCGTCCGGGCGACGGTCTCGGTCACGGGCACCTCCCCCGACTGGCTGCCCATCCGCGCCCGGGCGCTCACCCACGGCCGCTTCTTCACCGCCGACGAGTCCGCCCGGGGCGAGCAGGTGGCGGTGCTCGGTGCCGCCACCGCCGCGAACCTGTACGGCAGCGCCTACCCCGTCGGCCAGACGTTCACCGCCAACGGGCAGTCGTTCACCGTCATCGGGGTGCTGGAGGCGGCCGGGCAGTCGCTCAGCGGCAACGACGACGACACCGTCCTCATCCCGTCGGGCACGTTCGCGGCCCGCATGGCGACCTCGGCGAACCTGCAGGACGTGTCGATGATCCTGCTGTCGACGGTCGACCAGGCGAGCCTCACCGCGGCCCAGCAGCAGGCGACCGCCACCCTGCTCAACACCCACCGGGTGACGCCCGACACCCAGGACTTCAGCGTGTCGAGTCAGCAGGCGCTGGTCGACACCATCGGCACGATGACGGCGGTGCTCACCGTGCTGCTGTCGGGGCTGGCCGCGATCTCGCTGGTGGTCGGCGGCATCGGCGTGATGAACATCATGCTGGTGAGCGTCACCGAGCGGATCCGTGAGATCGGCCTGCGCAAGGCCCTCGGGGCGACACCCGGCGTCATCATGCAGCAGTTCCTGGTGGAGGCGAGCGTGCTCGGGCTGCTCGGCGGCGCCCTGGGCATCGGCCTGGGCGTGCTGGGGGCCCAGCTGATCAGCCAGGCCATCCGCCAGCCCGTCATCGTCTCGCCCACCGCCACCCTGCTCGCCCTGACGGTCTCGCTGGTCATCGGCGTGATCGCCGGGGTGTACCCCACCTACCGTGCCGCCCGGCTGGCCCCCATCGACGCGTTGAGGAATGAGTGACCGACATGTCAGCGCCCACCGAGCCCACCACCGTCCAGCGCCGGCAGCTGCGGCGTCGCCGTCGTCGGCTGGCGCCCCGGCTGTTCCTCGGCGCCGCGGTCGTCCTGCTGGTCGTCGCGGTCGTGGCGGGGTTCCAGGCCGCGTCGCAGCCCGCGCAGGCCAGGTACCGGACGACCGTCGCCGGCCCCGCCGCCGTGTCGCAGACCATCTCGCTGTCGGGCACGGTCAAGCACGTGTCGCAGGTCAACGTGTCGTTCCCGGTGGCCGGCACCGTGACCGGGGTCTCCGCGAAGCCCGGCGACCGGGTCATCGCGGGCCAGGCCCTCGCCACCCTCGACGAGGGGCCGCTGCGCAG
>JBHAES010000323.1:0-8190 GCA_041855725.1 Actinomycetota bacterium | reverse complement strand
GCCGCTCCTGGTACGCAGCACTCTCCCGCACCACAGCAGCCGACAAACGACCACCCGACCGCAGCACCGCCACATCGCTCAGCTGCGCCGCCTGCTCACCAGGCACCAACCACGGCCACGTCCGCCCGTACAGGTCACGGATCCCGTTCGCCGTCGACTCCATCAGCTCGAACAGCTCTCGATCCCGGGTCCCGTCCACACCGAAGGCAGCGATGAAGAGCCCGGTCAGCGCCATGTGCACCGCGAACGACGCCCGCTCCACCGCACTCGAACCAGGACCAGGCTGCGCTGGCTCCGCACGCATCACCACGACCATCTCGTCGCCCGCCGCGTCCCGGTTCGGAGCCTCGCTCCACCCCCACAGCAGGTCGACCCGACGCTCAACCTCCCAGTCCGGCCCACCCGCCGCCACCACACCACGACCGATCGGCTCCAACCGCGTCGCCACCGCCGCCATCAGCGCGATCAACGACGGATCCGGCAACCGCCGCAGCATCGAGATCGTGACCTCGTGATCCCGCTTCCACATCCTGATACCCCCTGATCCAACGTTGAGGCTATCTGAACTCCGGCACCGGCGCAACGGCGTACTCGACATCCCACTTCCGGAAGATTGGCTCGCACACGTTCTTGCACGGCTTCCTTGTGATACCTACCGCGACGGCCCGGTCACCGATCGCACGGCGGAGGTTCTCCTCCGCGTGCGGAAACCCTTTGCCCTTGCGGGACTTGCCCAGGGCAGTGAGAAGTCCTTTGAGAAGGAAGCCTCTCTCATCCCTGGCCCGTTCCACCACCTGGATCCCGAGGGAGTTCATGTAGCGAATCTGGCCTCGGGTGAACTTGGCCCCACTGTTGGACGCGGCGAAGATCATGCCGTCGTCACGCAGTCCGACTGCCACGGTCTGGTACCGCTGCCGGACGAAGAACCTCCGGTGCCTCATCTGGATCGCCACCGCCATGTCGGCGAGGTCCGCCGCGGTCGGCTGCGTGGAGCGGCCCACGTCCACGATCGAACCGCGGTTGTCGGCCACGAAGCGAGTAGCGGGCTCGTAGCAGGCGTTGTGGACGAGGACCCAGTGGGTGCCGGTGTTGACGTAGTAGCTGTGGGCGCCCTCGACCTCGATGTTGTAGACGGTGGCGCGTTCGCCGGTGTCGACAGCGGCAGCGACGGTGATGGTGGTCTCGTCGGGGGTGACGAGCTGGTCGCCAGGGCGGACCTGGTCGACCGGGGTCCAGCCCTTGCCCTGCACCCAGAACGGGTGGGTCGGGGTGGCCTCGACGGTGGACCCGTCGCTCAGGGTCACCTCCCAGACCGGCTGGTCGGGGGTGGCCATGGTGGCGGTCACCGTGCGGGGCGTCTCCTCGCCGGTGTCCGGGTCGGTCGTGAGGACCTGGTCACCGACCCGCACCTGCTCGATCGGGACGCTGCCGCCATCGGCCAGCAGCACCGGTGTGCCGGCCGTGAAGCACTTCTGGCCCGGGATCCCGCACGTCTGCCCGTCACAGGGCTTGGGGCTCGCCGGGGCGGCTACTCGTCCGGCGTCGTCGGTGGCCTGGAACCGCTGGGTCGACGAGCCGACGCCGTCGGCTCTTCCGGCCAGCCCCGGCTGCTCGATCCGGGTCGCCCGGCCTGCGGGTCGTGACAGCTTGGCCGCATCGGTCAGGCGGGAGGCGACCTGGTGACCGATCCGGCCGCCGCCCTTGACGACCTGTGCCCCGAGGTGCGCGACGCCCTTCACCGCCAACCCGGCGGCTCGGCCCATGAGGCCCGGCCCAGGGATGAGCCCGCCGAGCAGCTGGCCGGCCTGGAAAGCGGCCGAGTCGGTGTCGATCCCCAGCGATCGTTCGAAGTCGGTGATGTCCTTGCGGACGCTCTCGGCCATCGCCACGCCCGCACCCAGCATCGGGACCCGGCGCCCGGTCACGTGGTCGAGACCGCGCAGCACCATCGTGCCGAGATCGAGCGGGCCGGTCGCGAACCCGTCCGCCACCCCGGCCAGGAAGTTGAATGCGACCCGGCCCGGGTCCAGCCGCGGCGCTCCGCCGCCTGCACCGCCGCCACCACCGCCGCTAGGGGCCCATCCACCGGGCTGGAAGCCCACGAAGGTGGAGCTGTGAGCGACGGGCAGCCCCTCCGCGTCGGTCTGCGGGTCGGGGTTGAGGGGCCCGGTCACCTGCAGGACGCTCTCGAACCTCTCCTCCAGGCGCCGCGCCACCAGCGGGTCGTCCTGCGGCAGCCCTGCGCCGCCCCCGGCCGAGGGCTCGACGTCACCGTCGCCCTGGTCGAGGTAGCCGGCCAGGGACGGCAGGTACGTCCCCGCTCCGGTCTCCACCGCACCGGAGGCTGGGTTCGTCCAGCCGCTGCCGAACCCGAAGGGTGATGCCTCCACGGCCCCGGACGCGTCGCGCACCCCGAACACGTCGAAGCGTTGCGCCCTGACCTGGCCACCGGAGTCGGTGACCGAGGCGACCACGTCTCGCTGCGGGTCGGTGACCAGCCGGGTCGTGGCCTGCGTCGGCGGGTCGACGGCGAGGAGCCGCTGGTCGTCGACTCCTCGGGTGACGCCGGTGAACCCCTCGCCGGTGGCCCAACCCGTCACCGTGCCCGACGGGCCCTGGTAGGACAGCGAGGTGACGCCCTGCGGCCCCGACACCGTGGCCAGCCGCCCCAGCGCGTCGCGGGTCTGCGTGCGGGTACCGGCTTCGTCGCGGATGCTGACGAGCCGCCCCGCGGCGTCGTAGGAGTAGGACCCGCCGTCGTGGGTCGTGAGCACGTTCCCGTCGGCGTCGTACGTGGCCAGCACCGTGGCACCGGGGCCGGCGACGCTGCGGCCCGAACGGTCGAACACCGCGGTGAGGTCGGCCCCGTCACCGCTCACCCGGGTCCGGTTCCCGTCGGCGTCCCACTCGTACGACGATTGCGCCACGACCGTGCCCGCGCTGTCGCGCGAGGTCTCGCCGGTGACCCGGCCGGCGTCGTCGTAGGTGAGCTCGCGGGTCCGAGCCGGGAGCTGCCCGGCCGCGTCGTCGCGCTGCCCCACGAGGCGACCGTCGGCGTCCCACGTCCACGACTGGGCCACGGTCCCGGTCGTGCTGGTGGGACGTCCGGCCGCGTCGTAGGTCCAGACCTGACGGGCACCATATGACGGGTAGTCGGGCTCGATGCGGCTCGGCTGCCCGTCGGCGCGGTACGCCAGCGTCAGGTTCGTCGAACCCCGGACGCGGCGCAGCGTGCCGTTCGTGTCGTAGCCGAAGGTGGTCTCCACCCCCGCCGGGGTGGTCACCGACCTCAGCCGGGCGTCGCGGCCCCACCCGTAGCCGGTGGTGCCGGTGGCGTCGGTCTGCTGCACCAGCTGGCCGCGGCTGTTGTAGGCGTACGACACGTCGGCCCCCGGTGCCGCCGTCGACGCCGTGGCCACCATCCGGCCGGCCGCGTCGTAACCGAACGTGTCCACCACGTCGGCTGCGCCAGGCATCGTGCTCGTCCGGGTGACCAGCCGGCCCGCGGCGTCCCAGTCCCATCCGGTGGCCCGTCCCGACGGTCTCGTGACCGACGCGGGGCGCCCGTCGGGCGTCCAGGTGTGGCGGGTGACCCGTCCCTCGGGGTCGGTCACCGACGCCACCCGGCCTGACGCGTCGTACGCCCACCGGGTGACGCCACCTCGCGGCTGCGTCACGCTCTCGGGCTGCGAGTCCGGGGTCCAGGCGTAGGAGGTGGTGCGGCCCATCGGGTCGGTGGTCGACACGACCCGGCCCGCCAGGTCGTAGTCCACCGACGACACCCGGCCGGCCGGTGACGTCGTCGTCACCGTGGTCCCGGTCGCGGTCACCTGGTACGAGGTCGCCGTCACCGCGCCCGTCCCGTCGGTGACCGACGTCACCCGGCCCCTGGCGTCGTAGGCGTAGGTGGCCGACCGCTCCTGCTGGTAGCTCCCGTGCAGCGTCTCCCCGACCAGCCGCCCGTCCTTGTCGTAGGTCAGCCGGCGGATGATGTCGTCGACCTTCTCCTCCGTGAGCAGGCCACGGTCGTCGTAGTCGAACGTGCGGGTGATCCCGGCCGGGTCGACCACCTTCGCCAGGTTCCCCTCCCGGTTGTACGACGACACCCACGACGATCCGAGGGTGTCCCACGTCACCGCCACGCGGCCCATCGGGTCGTAGGCGGTGCCGGACCTCACCCCGGTCGGGTCGGTCGCGAGCACCTCACGGCCCAGCAGGTCCCGCTCGGTGGTGGTGACCCGCCCCAGCGGGTCGGTCTGCGACACCGCGTTCCCGGCCGCGTCGCGGCCCGTCTCCCACCGGTGCCCCCGAGCGTCGACGAGCAGCGTCTGGTTGCCGGCGGCGTCGTAGCCGGCGCGGGTCGTCGCCCCGCCGGGCGCCACCGTCGTCACCACGTTGCCGTCGGCGTCGTAGGCCCACGTCGTGGTGCGGCCTGCCTCGTCGGTGCCCGAGACCGCCCGCCCGAACGCGTCGTACGTCCACGTCCGCGTCCCCGCCGGGCCGCTCACCGAGGTCACGTTCCCCACCGCGTCGTAGGCGAACGACGTCGTCCCGCTGCCGGGGACGCTCAGCGTCACGAGCCGGTCGAGGGCGTCGAAGGTGCGGGTCTCGACCACTCCCAGCGGGTCGCTCACCGTGACCGTCCGGCTGTCGGTCGCGTACTCCCAGGTGCGGCGGATGCCGCTGCGGGTGGTGGTGGCCACCACCCGACCGGCCGCGTCGTAGGCCGTCGTCGCGGCCGGGCCACCCGAGATGCTCTCAGTCGGGTCCTTCTCACCGACCGGACGCCCGGCCTTGTCGTAGAACGTCGTCCACCGGCCGCCCCAGGGCGTGATGTGCTTCGACAGCCTGCCGACGGCGTCGTAGTCGTAGGTGTTGGTCTGCCCGTCGGGGGTGAAGACGCTGGTGACGCGGCCCTCGCCGTCGCTGAGGTACTGGGTCACCGCCCCGAACGGGTCGGTGGTACGCAGCAGCCGCCCGTCGGGCAGGTAGGACATCGTGGTGGTGCCGCCCAGCTCGTTGGTCACCGACGACACCCAGCCCTCGTGCGACCACGTCTGACGCTCCACCCCACCCGCCGGGCCGGTCGCGGCGACGACGCGGCCCAACGCGTCCCGGGCGAACGTCGTCCGGCCCCCGCCCGGGGCGACCAGCGCCGACACCCGTCCCGCCGGGTCGTACTCGACGGACTCGGTCAGCGTCACCGACCCGTCCAGGCTCTGGCGTCGCACCGACGTGACCAGCCCGTCGGGACGGTACTCGAACACGGTGCGTCCCACCGGGGTCGTCACCGACGTCCGGAGCCCGCCGGCCGACCAGGTCATGGTCGTCGTCGCGCCCACAGCGTCGGTGGTCGACACCACCCGGCCGAGGGCGTCCACCGTCGAGGTCGTCACCGCCTGGTACGGGTCGGTCACCGACACCACGTCACCGGCGGCGCTGTAGCCGACCCGGGTCACCCGCCCCAGCGGGTCGGTCTGGGACGTGACCTGCCCCTTGTCGCTGTAGGTGAACGACCACGTCCCGCCGGTCTGGTCGGTCACCGACGTCACCCGCCCCTTCTCGTCGCGGGTCCTCGTCACCGTGCCGCCGTCGGCGTACGTCGTCACGAGGGGACGCCCGGCCGCGTCCAACGTGGTCTGCACCCACCGCCCCGACCGGTCGGCCACGCTCCGCTTCCCGGGCGCTCGGAGCACCGCGCTCGCCTGCGCCGCGTAACCGTTCACCGCGTGCCCCGCGACCCCCGACACGGTCACCACCGGTGAGCCGCCGGCGTCGTAGACGGTGTGCGAGCCGGACTCGCCCCGCTGCTGCGCGATCTCGCGGCCGTGGGCGTCGACCCAGAACACGACGGTCTCCCCCGTCGCCAGGGTCACGACCCGCCGGGGCCCCAGGTAGGCGATCTCGGCGCGCCCCATCCCCTCGTCGACCCACGACACCCGCCCCTCGCTGTCGTAGCCGACCGCCAGGCGCACCACTCCGGCCGGGCCGGTGACCCTCGTCAGCCGACCGGCGGCGTCGTACTCGTACGTCTCGCTCCCACCGTCGAGCCGCGACGCCGACACCAGCCGGCCACCGCTCCACCCGAGGTCGACCGTCCGGCCCTGCGAGTCGGCGACGGACGCCAACCTGCCCGCCTGCCAGCCGTAGCGCACCCAACGCCCCGACACCCCGGTGACCTGCGACACCCGTCCGGCGTCATGGGCGACCTGAAGCCTGCGGTCAGGGTCGCCCTCGATGATCCCGACCAGCTCGCCGGCCCCGCCGAACTGCAACGCGCCGCCCCCCGGCGTCGTGAGGGTGGTCCCCTCCGCCCCGGACGTCACGGTCGCGTCGATCCCGCGCGGGGCTGCCACCCCCGTCGCGCCCGACACCGGGTCGCTCGTCGACTGGAACGGCACCTCGTCACCGCTCGACGTGGTGAACGTGGCTCCCTGTCCCGCCGGCATCAGCCGCTGCCCGTACTGCGTCGACCAGCCGCCTCCCACGTCACCAGAACCCGTACGGTCGGAGCGGAACACCCGCGAGGCGACCAGCTGCGCCCCCGCGTCGGTGACCACCAGGTCGCTCGTCGAGAACGAGAGGGTGCCTGACCCCACGTCGACGCTGCCCCACCGTGGCGCCCGCTGGGCCGACATGGCGGGCGGCACGTCGCCCACCGGTTCGTCGAGGTACGGCAGCGAGCCAGGGTCGGGTGCGATCCTGGTCTGCGCCACGTACGGGCAGTCGTCCAGCAACACCGCGGGACGCTCGAAGTGCCACGGGTACCGGGTCGGATCCTCGCACCGGGTGCTCGGTACCGGAAGGTTGCCGTAGTGGTTGTAGCCGTAGGCACCCCCGGTGGGGTGGGCCCCCAGACCTGTGAAGAGGTTGTTGTGGGTGACGTGCACCTCGGAGTAGCCGAAGGTGGGCGGCTTGGGGGTGCGGACCGTGTTGTGCCGGAACACGCCTCGGTTCTGGTGCAGGCTCGCCGCCTGCTCCACCGACGCCCCGAACGAGTTCCCCTCGATCAGCACCCATCCGCCCGTGCCGGTCACACCGACCGGCGAGTCGTGGAACTCGTTGTCGAAGATCCCGACGGTCCCGTCGGGGGCGAGCACCATCCGCGTGCCCGCGCGAGCGGAGTGGGAGAACGTCGAGTGGGCCACGGTGTGGCCGTGGCCCATGTGCAGCTGGCTGCCGTCGCCACCGCCGTAGCGGAAGTCCACGTAGTCGAACACCGACGGCTTCCGGTTGACCTCGATACCCCCCCAGTCCCCCGGCGCAGCGGTGCCGGACGCCTCCCCCGTCGACGTGAACACGATCCGCGCATCCGGCCGCCCCACCGCCAGGATCTGCCCCTCATCGAACGTCGCCAGGTCTATGGTCGTGTGCAGCCTCGCCCCAGGCGCCAGCTGCACCACCGTGCCCGGCAGGATCGTCAGCGTCGCCGTGAGCAGCCGATAGCCGCTCACGATGTAGGGGGAGCCCTCGGGACCCCACGTCATGTCCTTGTCGAGTGACACGGAGTCGTCGATGATCGTCGGCCCCGCCGACGCCGGCGACACGACGACCGGCGGCGCGACCGCCGCAGGAGGCGAAGCCGGCGCCACCTCACCCGGCTCCACCCAGCCCACGGGAACGCTCACCGGGGCGCCCTGGCCGCCGGTGACCGGCGCCGACCCGGACGCCGGCACCGCCATGGGCACCACGAGCACCCACACGAGAAGGGCACAGACAACACCACGGACCAGCGCCATCGTCGGCTCCAACACATCGTCGACCGGTGAGAGACGGCCGGAAGTTAGCACCTGCCGCCGGCTCGTGTCGAGAAGGTCGTCGTCGACTTACCAAATTCGCCTGAGAAGGGCCACGGGTGGCCCATTACCCGATCTTCAAGGAACTATTCGTCCCGCGATACGACGATGCCCCTCGACCGGAACGCCGGGACCAGTCTCTCCGGCGCGAATCCTCAGCAACTTCTTATCGTTTCGCGCGAGAACTCCCCGGCGCGCGTGCTCGAGGCGTTGTGTCACCCGTCGAGGCGGTCTGTCAGCCGTCGAGTGAGTCCCTCCACGTGGTGACGAACCCGGCTCGACGAGAGCGGAGGCTCGAGCGAGGCCCTGGTCGCACGACACCGGGGGCACGTGGCACGTCGGCTCAGGTCCAGGGTGGCGGCGAGGTCGAGTCAGAGGGGTGAGAGTCGCCCCG
>JBHAES010000322.1:0-4088 GCA_041855725.1 Actinomycetota bacterium | reverse complement strand
CGCGGTACCCGGCTGCGCGAAGGGGGCCGGCGCCACCGCTGCGGCCCCGCCCGGCGCGTTCGCCCCGGCTCCGGCACCAGGAGCGGGCGCGCCGGGAGCGCCGGTGCCCGGCTGGGTCACGCCCTGGCTCAGGTGACCCCCGGTCAGGCCTGCTCCCGTGCTGGGAGCGGAGGCACCAGGGGCCGCGGGGATGCCGCCGCCCATCATGCCGCCGCCACCGACCAGGCCGCCGCTGCTGCTGCCGCCGCCGAGCAGGCTGCCGGAGCCGGGGGCGCCGAGCCCGCCGACACCCATCGACGGCGCGGTGGTGGGAGCGCTGAAGGCTCCGCCGCCCACGAGGGCGTTGCCGAACGACGTCCCGGCGCCCATGCCGCCGACCGGGGCGCCACCCATGCCACCACCCGCCATCATGCCGCCCATCGGCATGGGGGCCACGGGGGCGGAGGCGCCGGCCGCCTCGGTGCCCATCCGTACCTGCGGGGCAGGCGTGGACGGCGGGGTGTAGGGCTCGCTGCCCGTACCGGACGACCAGCTGAAGGAGCCGCCCGACCCGCCGGAGCCCACGGCCGACCCGATCTCGGCGGTGGAGCTGGACGGCTCCGAAGGCGAGGAGTTGTAGTACGTCGGGACCGCGTAGCCGCCCCTGCCACCACCGCCACCGCCGCTGTCACCACCAGCGCTGCCGCCACCACCGCCGCTGCCGCCACCACCGCCGCTGACGTTACTGCCGACGCTGACGTTACCGCCGACGCTGACGTTACCGCCGCCGCTGACGTTACCGCCGACGGAGCCACCGCTGTCCCCGCCCAGTTTGAACTCCGATCCCTCGTTCATCCCTGCGAACTCGTTGGCACTGGGCTGCTGGAAGCCGGCCCCCGGGCTTGGGGTGCTCGGCTGGTTGCTGGTCTGCTGCGTGTCCTTCAGTGCCGAGCCGGAGCCGGGCGAGCCCTCCGTGACCTCTTCCTCCCTGGCGCCCAAGAACATATCGTCGGTGTCGGTGTCGGTGTCGGTGTCGGTGTCGGTGCCGGTGCCGGGCGTGGGCATGTCGCTGCCACCCGGCCCGCCGGGCATCTGGTGCTCGACCGACTCGACCCCGGCGGAACCCTGCTGGGCGGCGCCGGTGCCATCGCGGATCGTGCTCTCGTACTGCATGGCGAGCCGCTCGTCGAGCTCGGCCACCTCTTCGCGCTGCCGCCCGATGACGGACTTCTCGTTGTCCTGCAGGGCCCGGACCGCCTCGTCGTTGGAGTCGGCCCCCACCGTGTCGGCGCCGGCGAGCGTCTCCGGGTTCGTGACGCCAGCCAGCCCGGGCTGCCACCCATTCGTCGTCTGATCACCGGCCGGGACGGGCGGGACCAGCCGGCCGTCCTTGAGCACGATCGTGCCGTCGCCGCGGGTCTCGGCCACCATGTCGGGCGTGATCGGCTTCCCGTCGACGTGCGTGGCCGGGACGGCGCGGCCGCCCTTGATCGTCCCTCCGGACCCGCCCGCGGCCGCGGCGGTGCTGATGTCGGGGTTGATCGTGACGTCGAAGCCGATGCCCCCCATGGCCGCGACGAGGGCCGCGTTCAGGGCCTTGATCTGCTGGTGGGCCCAGGTGCGGGCCTGCTCCACCTCGGCGGCGATCCGGGAGACCTCGCTGGTGTCGAGGTTGCCGGTGGTCATCGCCCCGACCGCCGCCTTGGCGGTCGCGGCGGCCGCCGCCAGCGCCGCCTGCTGGGTCGCGTTCTCCAGCGCCTTGAGGACGTTGTTGATCGCCGTCTTGGTGTTGATCAGGAACGACGCGCCCTGAGCGACTCCCTGGGACATGGTGGCGGCCGCCTCGGAGATCGAGCCCGACCAGTTGACCACCGTGCCGATCTGGGCCTCCGCCGCCTCGGACGAGGTGCCCTCCCAGCTCGCGACGAGCGTGTTCTGCGCGGACTTCACCTCGGCCTGGGTGCTGGACGCCGCCTCGCCGATGCTCGTCCAGCTGCTCGCCAGGTCGTTCATCTGGTCCTCGTTCCCCTCGGGGAACAGGCCAGCGGCTACCCAGCCGGGGATGAGGATGCTTGTGTGCTGGGTGATCACGTTCCGGGACCTCCTCAGACCGTCACGGTGGTGTCGACGGGGTTGCCAGTGGTCGTGTAGACGGCGGGCGTAGCCGTGGCGGTGCCGGCGACCTGCTCGTTCTGGGACTCCGTGGTCCGGTAGGCGGCGATCGTGGCGGACGTGTTGTCGGCCAGCACCTTCACCTGCGCGCCGATCTGCGACGCGTTCGCAGCCACCTTCTGGGCGGCCGCCTGGTAGGCCTGCCAGAACGCCTGCCCCGGCGCGTCGCCACCCCACGGCGCACCCAGCCCGTCGATCGTGCTGAGCTGCTGCTTCAGCGTCGTCTCAGCGGTGCCGCCGGACTGCTCGAAGTTGCGTTGGACGGTCTCGATAGCGGCCATCTCCTTGATGACGAACGTCATGGGGCGCGCTCCTCTCCATCATCTTCATCATCAGGTTCGGGGTCAGGGGGCTCTGGTCGGGCCAGGCGGGGCGGGTGGCGCAGCTCGTGCGGCAGCATCTCCCTCACCTCGGGGATCGCGTCGATGAACGCGTCGAGAGGTGAGAACGGGACGGTCGTGCCCGACTCCTCCTCCAGCCGGTCGGCGACGGTCTGGAGGGCGTCGTCGTAGGCGTCGAGGATGGCGGCCCGCACCCGCTCGGTGGAGCCCAGGTGGATCGCGCGAGGGGTCAACCGTACGTCGACGAGGCGGCCCTGCGCATCGACGACGACGGTGACCGAGCCGCGCTCGGCGGTGCCCTCGAAGGTGCCCGACTCGAGCAGCTCGGTCACCCGGTCGGTGGCCTTGTCGATGCGCTCCCCGTCGGTCTCCAGGTCCTCGCGGCGACGCTGGTGCTCCAGGGTGCGTTCCTCCACGTCTCGCCCGTCGATCATCGCGGGCACGACGGATTGCTGGTCGGCGCCCAACCAGTCCATCGACATCACACCCTGCTCCTGACTCCTGCCACCAAGGCTCCTTTCTACCTGCCGCTGGGGTCAGCGGGAGGGGCTTGAGCGGCGATCCCCGGCCCAGGATCACGCCCCGGGCAGGATCGCCGCAGGGGAAGGGAGCATGGATGACCGTTCCCAGCAGCCTCGACCCGAGCAGCCCGACGGGCCGCACCTGCCACCGTACCGCGGCCGGCCAGCCGCAGCCACCGGTGCGGCCGTTCCCGAGGCGGGTTCGAGCGGACGCGGGCTGGTGCCTCCGCTGGCAGCGCAGGGGCCCCGATCGGCGCCGTACCACCTTGTCGGTGCTGGGGCTCGGCGCGGTCCAGTGCCACCGGCGACCTCTGCTGCTCTCGGCCAGAGCAGCACAGTGCTGGTGCCCTCGGACGGGGTAGGTCTCGGTGACGTGGGGTTGCGGTGGTGCTGGTCGCGGTGGCGGTGCTCGTGGTCGGGCCGATGGCGGGCGCGGCTGCTGCGCCCCAGGAGCCCGGCGATGCCCGCGGGTGAGCACGCGACTGGGTGATCCAGCGGCGAGTCTGCCGTGCTGGACCTGGGCTCATGCGGGTGTCGAGCCCTCCGGTGTCCCTGGGCGGTAGTGCTCGGTCGGCTGTCGGCGCGGGTTGCTTGGGTGAGGCGCCCACAGGTCGGTCGGGTTGGGGACAAGACTACGGCTGTCGGAACGGGCGAGTAGCGTCGCCAGTGAGCGCCCAGTGGGTGGAGAGAAGGGAGCGTTCATGACCACCCCCCAGCAGCCTCGGCCCGAGCCGTCTGGTGCGCCGCACCCGCCGCGGCGTGATCCTCGGGTGGCTGGCGGGCCGCAGCCGCCGGTGTGGCCGACGGCAGCGGCCCCTGTGTCGGGCGTGCCGGCGGGCGGCCCCGGCGGGCGTGGCCCGGTGCCGTCCCCGGGGCCGCCGGGTGGCGTTCCCCCGGTGGGGCCTGTGCCGCCGGGTGTGCGGGATGCCGCGGGTGGGGCCGGCCCGGTGGTGCCCTCGGCTCCGTCGCCGGGTGGGTCGCGGGGGCGTGGGGTGAAAGTGGTGCTGGTCGCGGTGGCGGCGGTGCTCGTGGTCGGGTTGGTGGTGGGTGCGGTGGGCTGGTCGCAGGGCTGGTT
>JBHAES010000321.1:0-2605 GCA_041855725.1 Actinomycetota bacterium | reverse complement strand
GTGCTCTGCGACGCCGCCATCCGCAACGCCATGGTCGTGCACGCCGCCGTGGGCGGCTCCACCAACCTGCTGCTCCACGTGCCCGCGATCGCGCACGCCGCCGGGCTGCGGCGCCCCACCGTCGACGACTGGGCCGAGGTGAACGCGGCCGTGCCGCGGCTCGTGCAGGTGCTGCCCAACGGGCCGGTGCCGCACCCGACCGTACGGGTGTTCCAGGCCGGTGGCGTGCCCGAGGTCATGCTGCGCCTCGCCGAGCTCGACCTGCTCGACCTCACCGCCCGGACGGCCACCGGCGGCACCCTCGGCGACGCCCTCGCCTGGTGGCAGGGCAGCGACCGCCGCCGGGCCGTGCGGGAGGGCCTCGCCGCCGAGGGGGTCGACCCCGACGACGTGATCATGTCGGCCGACCGGGCCCGCCGCCACGGCCTCACCAGCACCATCACGTTCCCGCGGGGCAACCTGGCGCCCGAGGGGGCTGTCATCAAGTCGACCGCCATCGACCCGGCCGTCGTCGACGCCGACGGCGTCTACCGCCACCGCGGCCGGGCCCGGGTGTTCGTCCGCGAGGCCGACGCGATCGCCGCCATCAAGGGCCAGGGTGACGCCACCCCCGTACGCCCCGGTGACGTGGTGGTGCTCGGGTGCGGGGGACCGCTCGGCACCGGCATGGAGGAGATCTACCAGATCACCTCCGCCCTCAAGCACGTCTCGTGGGGCAAGCAGGTGGCCGTGGTCACCGACGCTCGCTTCTCCGGCGTCAGCACGGGCGCCTGCATCGGGCACGTGGCCCCCGAGGCGCTCGCCGGCGGCCCCATCGGGTGCGTGCTCGACGGCGACCTCGTCGAGATCGAGATCGACCGGGTCGGCCTCACCGGCCGGCTCGACCTGGTCGGCGACGCCGACACCCCCGACGACGCCCCCCTGACCCCGCAGGCCGGGGCGGCGCTGCTCGCCGCGCGCGGGCCGCGCCCCGACCTCGCCCCGCACCCCCGGCTGCCCGACGACACCCGCATCTGGGCCGCCCTGCAGCAGCTCGGCGGCGGCCCCTGGGGCGGCTGCGTCTACGACGCCGACGCCATCGTCGCGGCGAGCCGCGGCTGACCTCGTACGGTCAGCGGCGACGCCACCGGCGGAACCCGACGGCCTCCCGCAGCCGCGCCAGGCGTACGTCGCTGATCTCGGGACGGGTGAACGCCCACTCGGGGTCGGTGACCATCCGCGCCACCGACAGGCCCGCGATCATCGCCACCACCGCCAGCAGGGTGGCCACGAGGTTGTCGACGGCCCGCACCACGTCGTTGGCGTCGAGGTAGAGCAGGGTCCGCAGCGCCGACGTGCCCGGGATCGCCACCAGCAGCGTCGGCACGGTCATGATGATCTTCTCCAGCCGCAGCACCCGGCCCGCCACCGCGCACAGCAGCCCCATCATCAGGCAGCCCGTGAACGTGGCCGCATGGTTGCTGGCGCCGTGGTCGAGCAGCGCCAGCCGCACCGCGTTGCCCAGCACCGCAACCCCGCCCGCGGTCACCGCCGCCCCGAACGGCGAGTTGAACATCATCGCCCACCCGAACACCGCCAGGAAGCTCGCCACCACCCGGACCGCCCACGTCACCGCCGCCGGCCAGCCGGTCGCCGGCGCCGGGTCGGGTGCGATCCCCGACAGCGACGCCACCACCCACACCCCGAGCGTGATCGCGAGCAGCACCACCAGCGCGTACGCGAGGCGCGGCACCCCCGCCTGCAGGTCGAGCCGGCCCAGGTCCAACCCGCCCGTGACCAGGGGGAACCCGGGGATCAGGAAGATCGCCGCGCAGATGAACCCGGCCGCCAGCCGCGGGCTCGGCGCCCCGACGGCCGTCGCGACGAGCCGGGCCAGCAGCACGTAGCCGGCGCACGAGACGACGGCGGCGGTCCACACCACCGCCAGGTGGTTGACCTGCCAGCGGTGGAGCCGCCGCGACACCCAGAACCCGAGCGCCGAGGCGGGCAGCACCGCCGCCGCCTCGGCCGGCCCCCCGCCCGACAGCAGCGTCACCGACGCGCACGCCAGCCCCACCAGCAGCACGAGCAGCCAGGCCGGGTGCAGCCTCGGCCGCCGCTCCACGGCCACGAGCCGGGCCTTCACGTCGGCGGCGTCGGCACGCGGCGGCAGCGTCTCGGCGAGCCGCTTCAGCAGCGCGATGCGGTGGGCGTCGACCCCTGGGGACCCGATCTCGGCCACGTGGGTGCGGTAGATCCCGCCGCGGCCCACCGTCAGCACGAGGTCGGTGAACGTGACCTGCGCCGAGAGCTTGTCGATGCCCAGCGACGACGCCACCGCCCGCATCACCTCGCGGACCCGCAGCCCGCTCGTGCCCGCGCCGAGCATGAGGATCCCGGCCCGCAGCACCACCCGGGCCCGTACGGTCAGCTCCCGCGCCTCGGCGACGGCGTGGGAGGGGTCGTCCCGGTCCGGGCCGTCGTGAGGGTGGTCGGGGGACGGGTCGTCGTGGGGGTGGTCGAGGGACCGGTCGTCACGGGAGGGCCGGCCAGGAGCGTGGGCCGGGTGGTCGGGGGAGGGGGTGCCGGGCGCCTGGTCGGAGGGGAAGCCCGCTCGCTCGTCGTG
>JBHAES010000320.1:0-29451 GCA_041855725.1 Actinomycetota bacterium | reverse complement strand
GCTTCGGGGTGCCGAACTCGTCGGCCAACGCGTCCCCCAGCGCCGCCATCGGCTCCTTCACCACCGCCTCGTAGCGGGCCTTGTTCGCCCGCCACCACTCGCGGGTGTTGTGCTCCTCCAGCTCGGCGTAGAACGCCACCGCCTCAGCCGGGACCCCCGTGAAGCCTGCCATGGGGGCAGCGTACGTCACACCGGACGTCACAGCCCCGGCGGCGGTCGGCGTACGAGGCCCGCCTCGACACCGGGACCTCCGCCAAGGCGTCGAACCCTCCGCACGGGCCCGTCCGTCACGCGCCGTGCTCCCGCACCCGGCCGAGCGCCCAGGCTCCACGAGTCTGTCCGAGCCGTCGACGTCCGTGCCTCGGTTGCGCGCGTCCTGGTCCGTACTCCGCCCAAGCGGGCAAGGATGGGAGCCGATCTCGACTCCAATCCTCACCGACCAGCATTCCTCCTTGTCACACGCCATTTCTAGATTGGAGCCGAGATCGACTCCAATCCTTGCGCGCTGGCACCATCGGGTGTTTCTCCTTGTCAGACGCGGTTTCAAGGATGGGAGCCAAGATCGATCCTGGTCACGCCGGGTCGGCCGAGGCCTCAGCCGCCGCCGGACCGGGCCCCGAGGGGACAGCTTCGGCTGGGACCGCCTCGGCGGCGCCGTGGCCCTGACGGGTGAGGGTGTCGAGGGAGGTCACGTCGCGCGGGTCGAAGCGTGACAGCTGCGCCGGGTCGAGCGGCGGCACGCCGAGGCGGCGGATGAGGGGGTGGGAGGTGGGCTCGTACGCCTCGTCGCTGGAGAACAGCACCTCGTGCAGCTTCTCGCCCTCGCGCAGGCCGGTGATCTTGATCTCGATGTCCTTGCCGGAGCGGGCGATGAGGCCCTCGGCGACCTCGAGGATCTTCACCGGCTCCCCCATGTCGAGCACCAGCACGTCGCCGGTCTGCCCGATCGCGGCCGCCTGGATGACCAGCTCGCACGCCTCGGGGATCGTCATGAAGTACCTGGTCACATCACGGTCGGTGAGGGTGAGCGGCCCCCCCGCCTCGATCTGGGCGGTGAACGTGTGCAGCATCGAGCCACGCGAGCCGAGCACGTTGCCGAACCGTACGGACAGGTAGGTGGCGCCCAGCTGGTGACCGTACCAGGCCGTCAGCTCCTCGGCGATCCGCTTGGTCTTGCCCAGCACCGATGCGGCGTCGGCGGCCTTGTCGGTGGAGATGTTCACGAACCGTCGTACGCCGTGGCGGCGGGCCGCCTCGAGCACGTTGCGGGTGCCGAGCACGTTGGTCTTCCACCCCTCGAGCGGGTACTGCTGCAGCATCGGCAGGTGCTTGAGGGCGGCGGCGTGGAAGACGACGTCAGGCTGGTGGGCGGCGAAGACCGCCTCGAGCGCTTCGGGGTCGCGGATGTCGCACAGCACCATGTTGGGGGTGTCGAGCATGCCGTGGCGGTAGATCCGCAGCTGGGTGGCGTGGAGGAGCGACTCGTCGCGGTCGAGCATCACCAGCTCGCGTGGCCCGAACTGGTGCACCTGCCTGGCGATCTCGGACCCGATCGACCCGCCCGCGCCGGTGACGAGCACCACGTGCCCCCGCAGGTAGCCGGCGATCGCCTCGAGGTCGGTGTGGATGGGGCGGCGGCCCAGCAGGTCGGCCACGTCGATGCGGTGGAGCTGGGCGAGGTTGACCCGGCCACCGACGATGTCTTTCGTACGGGGCATCACGAGCAGCTGCAGCCCCTCCCGGTCGGTGGTCTTCGACACCTCCCGCATCAGCTCGGCGGTGGCGGTGGGCATCGCCATCAGCACCGTACGGACCCCGTGCTCGTCGGCGAGCCGCACCATGTCGCGACGGCTCCCGAGCACCCGGTAGGGGCCGAGGTGGAGGTTGCGCTTGGCGGGGTCGTCGTCGAGGAAGCCGACGATCTCGTAGGGAGAGTCAGGGTCGCTGGCGATGAGGCGACCCAGCTGCTGGCCCGCGTTGCCGGCGCCGTAGACGAGCACGCGGGCCGCGTCGGGGGCGCTGCTCTCACGCAGATGGCGCGTGAAGTAGGCCCGGGCGCCGAACCGGCCGGCCGCCATCAGCATGAGCGCTCCGACGGGCACCGTGAGCATGATGAAGACCGGGTAGCCCAGCGGTGCGAGCACCCACGAGGCGAGCCCGAGGGTGGCCGTGATCGTGACCGTCAGCAGCCCCAGGGTCAGCGCCTCCTCGAAGCTGCCCACGTGGTGTCGGCCCCGGTAGAGCTTGCTCAGGAACCCGCCGACGAGCTGTATCGCCACCGCGCCGGCGAGGTAGGCGTAGATGTAGAGCCACTCCTCGTGACGCAGCTCGACGTTCTGGTAGCGGGCGCTGGCGAAGAAGACCGTCGCCAGCACCCAGCTCGTGACGTCCCACGCGGCGAGGCTGGCCCGCTGCCACGTCACCCCGAGCCGCTCGGCCGTCATGTCACCCTCCCGTCCCGGCGCTCGCCGGGCTCCGCGGGTCAGTCTAGGGTGCTCGTCCGACAGCCGGCGCACCCGGCCGACGGGCCCGTTGAGGACTGGAGCCGATCTCGACTCCCATCCTTGGCCCGAGGACTGGAGCCGATCTCGACTCCCATCCTGGCCGGCGAAGATTGGAGCCGAGATCGACTCCGATCTTGCCTGGTGCAGATGACTACAGAGAGCGTCCGCCTGAGCGCGAGCGGCGGCGGGTGTGGGCGGGTCAGAGGCGGCCCGGGGCGTACACGGGGACGACGTAGCCGGTGGACTCCAGCTTGGTGAGGTCCATGGTGGAGCAGAGCGGCCGCGGCGCGATGCCGGACTTGCCGGCGTAGTACTCCTCGGTCGACACCGGGGTGACGTCGTCGGCGGAGGCACCGTTCGCCTCGTACACCGCCTTCGCGATGTCGGCCCAGCTCATCGCGTCGCCACCGTCGGTGCAGTTGTACGTGCCGTACGGCGCCCCCGTACGCACCAGGTGGCCGATGGCAGCCGCCAGGTTCGACGCGTGGGTGAGGCGACCGACCTGGTCGTCGACCACGCTCGGCCTGACACCCTTCTGGGCGAGGCCGGTCATGGTGGCGATGAAGTTGCGGCCGTCGCCGACGACCCAGGTGGTGCGCAGGATGTAGTGGCGGGGCACGACCCCGACGGCGATGTCGCCGGCCGCCTTCGACGCCCCGTACACCGACAGCGGCGCGTAGTCGTCGGTCTCGGTCCAGCCGTGCTTGCGGCCGTCGAACACGTAGTCGGACGACACGTGCACGAGGGTGAACCGGTGCGCGAGCGCCAGCCGCGCGAGGGTGGCGGGCACGACCGCGTTCGCCTTCCAGGCGCCGACCCTGCCCTCGGGGGTCTCGGCGCCGTCGACGTCGGTCCAGGCGGCGGCGTTGAGCACGAGGTCGTAGTCGGACCACGGCTGGGCGTCGACCTGCGCGGGGTCGGTGAGGTCGAGGGTGTCGATGTCGTGCCGGTCGGCGTCGGGGAAGACGGCGGCGAGGGCGCGGCCGAGCTGTCCGGCGGAGCCCAGGATGAGGGTCTTGCGCGGCGCGACCCGCTTGGCGTCGGCGAGACGCGGGTGAGCCTTGTCCTTGTCGGAGACCTCCCCCTGGTCGAGGGGGATCGGCCACGGGATCGCGACGGTCTCGTCGGCCAGGTTCACGTAGGCGTACGACGGGATCTTGTCGGCCGACCAGTGGTCGTTGACGAGGTAGGAGTAGGTGACGTTCGGCGTCAGCGTCTGGTAGGCGTTGCCGACTCCGCGGGGCACGAACACGGCCACCGACTCGTCGACCTCGGTGGTGAAGACGGTGCCGTACGTGTCGCCGTCGCGCAGGTCGACCCAGGCCCCGAAGAAGCGTCCTTGGGCGGCGGAGACGAACTTGTCCCACGGCTCGGCGTGGATGCCGCGGGTGGTGCCGACCGCGTCGTTGAACGACATGTTGTTCTGCACCGGCTCGAAGTCCGGCAGCCCGAGGGCGACCATCTTCTCCCGCTGCCAGTTCTCCTTGAACCAGCCCCGGCTGTCGCCGTGCACCGGCAGCCGCACCACCAGCAGCCCTGGGATGGGCGTCGTCTCGACGGTCAGGTCAGCCATCACGGCTCCTCTCGTACGGGTGGCGCCAGCCTATCGACCCGCTGCCCGGCGGCTGGGCGGCCGGGGAGGCGTTCATCGGCTCCTGCAGCGCTCTCTGACCGGGCCGCTCCCCGGCCAGGCATCCGGCCACGACCACCTTCTCCCGGGTACGCCGGGACGGCCTGAGCGTGGGCGTCGAGCGCATCGAGACATCCTGGCCCTGGCGTGCTCGGCGAGCTCCTGCCGCACCGGCGCGCCGAGCCGGCGCGACTCCGGCGACTGGGGGTCGTCGTGGCGCAGCACGGCGTCGGCGGGTCTCGAGGGCGGCGTGGGTGTGACCGGGGTGTCGTCGGGCCGCGGCCGATCTCGAGCGGCTGGCCGCGCTCCGGGCGCCTGGCCGGTCCGACGGCACGGATAGGGTTGCGGGATGGCGCGTCGTCACCTCCGCCAGGTCGCCCGAGCCGGTGCTCGGGCCGGTGCCGTCCTGAGCGTATGCCTTATCGGCGCAGCCACCGCGCACGCCCTGCGCCTGCCCGCCGCGCGGCGGGCTGCGCGCAGGCGGCTGACCGCGTACGGGGCGACGACCGCCGCGCTCAGCCACGGCGAGATGACCTACGTCGACCGAGGGGCCGGGGAGGTCATCCTGTCTGCGCACGGCCTGTACGGCGGGTATGACCAGGCGTTCGACAACGTCGCCTCCTTGGCGGCGTCGCACCGCATCATCGCGCCCTCGCGCCTGGGGTACCCGGGCTCGGCGGTCCGGGGCGAGGGTGGCCCGGCCGACCAGGCGCGGGCCTACGTCGAGCTGCTCGACCACCTGGGGATCGACCGGGTCTTCGTGCTGGGTGCCTCCGCCGGGGGGACGCCCGCGATCCGCATGGCCCTCGACCACCCCGATCGTGTCAAGGGCCTCATCCTGTACTGCTCGACGGCCCCCTGGCCGGCCCGGCCCGAGCCGCCGCCAGGGATCCAGGGGCCGCCGTCGTGGATCAACCACGACTGGATCATGTGGCTGCTCTCGCCGCTGTTCCCGCTGGCGCTGGGCATGCCTCGCGGCACGATCCGTACGATGCTCCCGCTGTCCGAGCGCCGCACCGGGGCCCACCTCGACGCGCACGTCAGCAACCGCGACATAGCGGTGCGGTTCGAGGACTACCCGATCGAGACCCTGGTGCCGCCGGTGCTGCTCGTCCACGCCCGGGACGACCGCGTCTCCCCCTTCGCAGCCCCGGCCGGTCACGTCGAGCAGTCGCTGTCCCGCTATCCGCGTCTGACCACCCTCATCCTCGACACCGGGGGCCATCTCATGACCGGGCACTCCCAGCAGATCGACGCCGTCGTGACGCAGTTCGTCGCCCAGCACTCCGGGTAGCCGCCCGCGCACGGGCGGACCTCGCGGCGCTGGCCGGCGAGAGCTGGACGGGGCACGGTGCCATAGGTCCCGGGGCTCGTGCTCCTGGCTGATCACCCGTGAGCCGTCGAGGCCGAGGCCCGCCTGGCCGACCTGGGCATCGAGGCCTTCCACTGGCCGCCGACGCCCCTGGGGGCGGGCATCGCCCCATCGAGTGGCGTGTCCCGCCCGAGCGCGTGACGTCCTCGACGGCGTGCTCCGGGCGCGCTCACAGCGTCCGCTCGCGCCGTACCAGGCCGCTGCTGGGACGGTTGAGGATTCGAGCCGATCTCGGCTCCAATCCTGCCCTGCTGCATCATCCCTTGTCAGAGCGGATTTCGGGGTTTGGTCGGCGGCGGGTCGGGTGGTCCGGGTACGCTCGGGCCGGTGAGTGAACCCCGTCGGCCCCGGCGGCCGAGGGCGACCGACCCGGCCCAGATCGAGGCGATGACCGAGGGCGTGGACCCGGTCGCCCGGCTGCATGCGGCGCACGAGAGCGCGGCGGTGCTGCTGCGTACCGGACGTGCCGCCGACGATCCCGCGGTGACGGCGCGGCTGGTCTCGATCGTCGACGAGGTGGGCCTGGCCACGCTCGCCGACCTGTGGGCGTCGCGACCGGCGCGGACGCTGCCGGGCGTGCTGTGGCGGCTGTACGCGCTGCGCGAGTGGATCCGCCACCACCCCGGGGACGCGTCCCGGGAGTACGGGTACGGGGTGCCCTTCACGGAGGCGCACCATGTGGTGGCGGGGGTCGACCCGCCGGGGCGCGACGAGATCGTGGCCGTGGCTGACGAGATCCTGCACGGCGCGTTCACCGGCGACTTCGCGGTCGCCCTGGAGCGTGCGGCCGCGTTCTGCCACGTGGTGGTGGCGGGCCGGGCGTACGCCAACGCCGGTATCCCCGACGCCCTCGGCGCCGCCCGCCTGCGCGACATCGCCGACGACCTCACCGCCTCCGCCGCCCTCTGGCGTCGGGGCGAGCTGGAGTGAGGATTCGAGTCGATCTCGGCTCCCATCCTCGAGGGCAGGAATGGAGCCGAGATCGACTCGAATCCTGGTCGAGCCATCTACGGCGTCCCACCGGACTTGGTCGGACCGCGCGGGTCACCTATCCTCGACGGTGCGTCGGGCCGCGGCAGCCCCGGGCTCCACACTCAGCCGCTACGAGCGGCCTCGCGCCGAGAGGCGCTCCCGGCCCGACGCAACTCCCGCACGCAGCTCGCCGAGGAGCCCTCGGTGCGCTGGCGATGGGCTGGTAGCCGGTGCGGGGGGGAGCTGCTGCGGCGCCGGGCGGACGGGCTTCCACGCACCCACCTCGGCGCCTCCGTACCGACCTGCCGGGCGCACGTCCGAGGACGAGAGCCGAGATCGGCTCGATTCCTGCACGCGAGGATGAGGGCCGAGACCGGCTCCCATCCTCCAGCCGCTACTGGCCCTGCGCTGCGTACCTCGCCTCGGTGGCGTCCTTGGCGGGACGCCACCAGGCCTCGTTGGCCTCGTACCACGCGATCGTGGCGCTCAGGCCCTCGGTGAAGTTGCGATAGACCGGGGTCCACCCGAGCTCGCTGCGCAGCTTGGTGGAGTCGATGGCGTACCGCAGGTCGTGGCCGGGACGGTCGGTGACCAGGTCGTACGCGTCGGTCGGCCGGCCCAGGAGGCGCAGGATCTCCTCGATGACCTCCTTGTTGCTGCGCTCGCCGTCGGCACCGATGAGGTAGGTCTCGCCGACCTTCCCCTCGTTGAGGATCAGCCAGACAGCGGCGTTGTGGTCGTCGACGTGGATCCAGTCGCGTACGTTCTCACCCGTCCCGTACAGCTTCGGCCGCAGACCCGACAGCACGTTGGTGATCTGGCGGGGGATGAACTTCTCGATGTGCTGGTAGGGGCCGTAGTTGTTGGAGCAGTTCGAGATGGTGGCCTGCACGCCGAACGACCTCACCCACGCGCGGACGAGCAGGTCGGAGGCGCCCTTCGACGCGGAGTAGGGCGACGACGGATTGTAGGGCGTGGACTCGCGGAAGCGCTCCGGGTCGTCGAGCTCGAGGTCGCCGTACACCTCGTCGGTCGAGATGTGGTGCAGCCGCTTGCCGTGGCGTCGGACCGCCTCGAGCAGCGTGTAGGTGCCGACGACGTTGGTCGACACGAACGGCCACGGATCGTTGAGCGAGTTGTCGTTGTGCGACTCGGCGGCGAAGTGCACCACCCCGTCGGCATCGGCCACGAGCCGGTCGACCAGCCCGGCGTCGCACACGTCGCCCACCACCAGCCGCACCCGGTCGTCGGGCAGCCCGGCGAGCGAGTCGGCGTTGCCCGCGTACGTGAGCTTGTCGAGCACCACCACCGACGCGTCGGTGCTGGCGACCAGCCAGCGTACGAAGTTCGAGCCGATGAACCCGGCACCGCCGGTGACGAGGAGCTTCTCCATGCGCGCCAGCCTACTGCCGCGGCGCGACGGGCACGGACCGCTGCCGCGAGCGAGCCCGGACCGCGCCTGGTCCGGCACGGCGTCCCTTCCGCGCGGTACGGGACCGCCGCATGCCCTGGGCCGCGGCGCGCGACGGCTCACGGCACCGCTCGTGCCGGGTTCGCTGCCGGCGAGGTCGCTGCCGGGCTCACGCCGCCGCCCCTCCGTCGCGATCCCGCCACCGCTGGCACAGGTGGGGCAGCCGCGGGTGCCACCACAGTGGCCGGGTGGGCGCGGCGCGGCCGCTCGTACGCCGACCGGGCGGCAGCTGCCTCGAGCCGGACGCCTCACCCGGTTCGGGTACGCCCACGTCGTCGCCCGGCCGCGTACGAGGCACCGGCACCGCCGCCTCATGGCTCGCGGGCTCGATCCGTACGGCCACCTCGGCCTCGGCCGCAGGACCCGGCTCTGGCGCCGAGCCGGTGGGACGGGCCGGCTCGTCAGGGACCGGCTTCTTCGGGAACACGAGCGGCGACCACCCGGCTGCACGCTCGGCGAGCCACGTCGGCACCTTCTCCGGGCGCCACGGTCGGCCGCAGGGCGTGCTGCGCCCGAACGGACGCGGCCCGAGCTTGGTGACCGGCACCCCCGAGGCCTCGGAGATCCGCCCGATGTAGCCGTCGGGCTGGGCCAGGTCGCGCCAGCCGAAGTGCACCATGGCGTACCCCTTGGCCTCCAGCTGGCGGTCGCGCCACTCGCGGCGCGTCACGGCCATCTCGCGTGTCACGCCCAGCTCCTCGTTCATCGAGTCCTTCGCCTCGCCGTCGAACTCGGCGAGCACGTCCTGGCCGCCCTCGGCCTTCTCCTGCAGGAAGTCGCTGCGGAACGTACCCTCCTCGCACACCACCTCGTGCTGCGGCACCGGCGTCAACCCCGCCTCGATCATCTGCACCCGGCTGACCGACTCGCCCACCGACTCCGACCTGGGGTCGATCAGGTCGATGAAGTTCCGCGACCTCGCCACCCCTTTGAGCCGGCCGAGGCCCTTCGCCACGCGGCTCAGCTCCTCGACGGTGGTCATCTCGTGGCGTACGGCGTAGTCAGCGGCCGCGACGACCCGCTCCAACGGCCAGGTACGGGCCACGTCGACGAGGGTCCGGGCCACCGACGTGACCGGCAGGTGCTCGACGACGGCGACCTCGTCGTCGCGCAGGTCTCGGATGCACACGTTGAGGTAGCGGGACTCGAACGGCCACCGCCCGCTGGACGTGGGACGCACCACCTCCACCACGCTGAGGTGCGACCACGGCACGGGGAGGCCGTGCAGCACCGCGGCCGACGTGCCGCAGAGCACGCCGCCCTTGCGCAGCTGCAGCCAGGTGGCCTTCATCAGCCACTCGTGCAGCTCGTCGGGGGTGAGCAGGTTCAGCCCGTCGCCCACGAGGTAGGCGCCGCGCCGAAGCTCGATCAGGATCCGGTTCATCCGCATCTTGAAGTACGGGAGTCCGAGCTCGTGGAGCTCGTTGGCGAGGAACATCAGTGTTGCTGTCACACCTTGAGTCATCCGACGCAGCGCCCCGTTCGTACCGCCCGACGCCCAATCTGGGGACAGAATCTTCACCTGTCCACAGATCCACCGGGCGGCTTGACGTCGCCGCTTCGGTGTGCCTACCACATCTCATGGCTCGTACGGGTACATGGAAGCACCTTATATAAGCCTGAAGCGTACCGATCTCTCCCCGTAACACAGGATCGGAGCCGAGATCGACTCCGATCCTGGAACGGTCGGGCACGGGAGCACCCGCCCAAGGATTGGAGCCGAGATCGGCTCGAATCCTTGCAGCGGTCGTGACGGGCCAGCATCCGTACGCGACGCAGGCGGGGTCGCTGGGCTCGGCATGACCGGTCAGGCGCCGCGGCCGGGGCAGACGTCTCGGGCGCCTGCCGCTGGTCAGCGTCGTACGGGCGTACCCCACGGGTATATTCGACGGGTCGGCAGACACCCACGACGAGGAGCATCGATGAAGGGCATCATCCTGGCGGGCGGGGCGGGGACGCGGCTCCACCCGCTCACGATCGGGTCGAGCAAGCAGATGCTGCCGGTCTACGACAAGCCCATGATCTACTACCCGCTGTCGACGCTGATGCTGGCCGGCATCCGTGACGTGCTGGTCATCTCCACCCCCGTCGACTCGCCTGCCTTCCAGCGGCTGCTCGGCGACGGGTCGCAGTTCGGGATCTCCATCTCCTACACGGTGCAGCCCTCGCCCGACGGCCTCGCGCAGGCGTTCATCCTCGGACGCGACCACATCGGCGGCGACAAGTCGGCCCTCGTGCTGGGCGACAACCTGTTCTACGGCGCCGGCCTCGGCAAGCAGCTCTCACGCCTCACCGACCTCGACGGCGCCGCCGTCTTCGGCTACTGGGTGGCCGACCCGACCGCGTACGGCGTGGTCGAGGTCGACGACCAGGGCAAGGCGCTGTCGATCGAGGAGAAGCCGGCCTCCCCGAGGTCGCACTGGGCGGTGCCGGGGCTGTACTTCTATGACGAGAACGTCTGCGACTACGCCGCGGGGCTCAAGCCGTCGGCACGTGGCGAGCTCGAGATCACCGATCTCAACCGCATCTACCTGGAGGCCGGCACGCTGAGCGTGTCGCTGCTGCCACGCGGCACGGCCTGGCTCGACACGGGCACCTTCGACTCGCTGGCCGAGGCCGGCGACTTCGTCCGTACGGTGCAGAAGCGCACCGGCCTGCTCGTCGGCTCCCCTGAGGAGATCGCCTGGCGCAACGGGTTCATCACCACCGAGCAGCTGCTCCAGCGCGCCGACGACCTCGGCAAGTCAGGGTACGGGACCTACCTGAAGACCCTCGTCCGCCAGGAAGGCTGACCCTCGCAGCCGCCCGGTCGACCACCTCGACCAGCCCTGCGCTCACGCCCCACCGGGCCCTCCGACACTGCGCGTACGAGGCGCCGAGGATTTGAGCCGAGATCGGCTCCAATCCTGGCCGACTAGCGTTTCCCCTTGTCACACGCAGTTTCGAAGATTGGAGCCGAGATCGGCTCCAATCCTTGCCCCGCCTGTCAGCCCTGACCAGCACACGGGAGCACGCTGGCGGAGAGGGCGTACGCGCGGACGTCGGCCGCGGCCGGCGTCACGACGCGGCGGGCTCCGGCATGGCGATCATGAGTGCCGCGACGGCGACGATGTGGTCGGCGGCGAGGGGGTCTGCGCGGCCATCGCCTCGCGGCAGCGCCCCCTGCGGCATCTCACCCTGCAGCCGCTCGCCGTCACCGCGCTCGCCCTGCTCGCCGTGCAGGAGCGACTGGAACCGGTAATAGTCGACGAGGGCGTGCACCGTACGGGCTGCGACGCGCGGGTCGACGGTGTAGCGCGCGCCGGCCGACCTGGTCACCTCGTCGAGGCTGGCTGCGACATCAGCCTGCAGCCGTGCCACGAGCTCGTTGTGGAGCCGACGGAACTCGGGGCGCCGCACCGCCCACAGGCGCAGCTCAGCGACCAGCACCACGTCGTCGAGGGCGCGGTCGCGGCCCGCCAGGCAGTGCTCGACGGTCGCCCGCAGCGCCTCGGGCAGGGTCGTGTCCGGCACCGTCCGCCGCTCCCCCGCCGACGCCATCACCTCGCGCGCGAGGGCTACGACGAGGTCGTCCTTCGACGCGAAGTTCGAGTAGAACGCCCCGCGGGTGAACCCGGCACGCTCCGAGATCTCCTCCACGCTCGCCCCGGCGAGACCCCGTTCGACGATGACCTGACGGGCGGCCGCCAGCAGCCGCTGCCGGGTGGCGCGACGTCGTGGCGACAGCATCTGCGCAGACGAGGTCATGCGACACACTCCTCACGGTCGGACGGCTCCCCAAACACCGTCCCCTCGGCACCTTAGTACGGCACGGGAGCGCCGGCGGAGCCCGTCGTCCAGCACCTTCGCTCGGACGCGTTTCCTTGTCATGGTTGAGGATGTCCGGGTCGGCCACGCCTGTCGAGCGCTCGCTCGACCTCCGTACGGACCGACCTTCGGCGTCGAGCCCGGAGCCGCCCCGGCGCCCTCGACCCGTACCGGCCCGCGGCCCCCGACCTCGGCCGCCGACGCTCCCGGGCCGTCCTCGGACTGCCCACCGAGCAGTCCGCCCAGGTCGGCCCACGGCCGCAGCGGACAGGCGAGGATGGGGTCGGCACCCACGACCAGGAGGGCTCATGGACTACTCGCTCGTCGCCTCCGACTGGGACTTCACGCTGCTCCGCAGCGACCGGACCCTGTCGCAGCGCACCATCGCCACCGTACGAGGCGCGGTCGAGGCGGGGCTGGCGGTGGCGGTGGTCTCGGGTCGGCCCCTGCACGGTCTGCGGGTCAGCGCGGCACGGTGCGGGCTGTCGCTCGACGGGATCTTCCTCGTCGGCATGAACGGTGCCGAGGTGCTCGATCCTGCCGGGCACCTCACGCTCACCGCGACGTTCCCGATGTCGTTCGCGTACGAGCTCCGCGACCTCCTGCGCGGCAGCACGCTCGGGGTCTACCTCCCGCACCAGGGACGTCTTTACGCCACCCATCCAAGATCCGACTTCGCCGCTCTCGACGGTCACGAGAACGGCCACGAGGTGGTGCCGCTCGCCGACGCGCCCCGGGACCTGCTCGTCGGGAAGGTGATGGTCGCCGGCGATCCCACCGTCGTGCAGCAGCTGCTGCCCCGGCTGCGCGCCGAGCTGGGCGGGCGGGCCGACCTCATGCTCTCGGAGCCCTTCCTGCTGGAGGTGCTCGTCCCCGGCGTCCACAAGGGCTCGGGTCTCGCCCTGCTCTGCGACACTCTCGGCGTCCCGCTGTCGCGGGCCGTGGCGTGCGGTGACAACGAGAACGACATCCCCATGCTGGCCGCTGCCGGGCTCGGGGCCGCGGTCGCCAACGCGCTGCCGGCCACCAAGGCGGCAGCCGACCGCGTGATCGCCTCCTGCGACGACGACGGCGTCGCACACCTCATCGAAGAGATCCTCCGTCGGTGAGCCGTACGCCCCTTCGCTCCGCGAGCACGCCCAGCCCGCGACCGGCACAGTTCATTCAAGGATCAACCATCTGGTGCGGCTGAGGATTGGAGCCGAGATCGGCTCGAAACTTCCAGGGGTCCGACGAGCCGCAGGACTGGAGCCGATCTCGGCTCGAGTCCTGGCGGCCGCGGTTCGCGGTGCGAGCGTACGGTCAGGGCCTGACCGCGGCGGCGGTGTCGAGGGCCCAGCGGGTCCCGATGTAGGCGGTCTCGGTGCTCTCGATCATGTCTCCCGCGGCGTCGGCGACGAGGCGGGACTCGACCAGCAGGGCGAGGGGCGGATCCTGCTCGAGCAGGGCGCACTCCCGCTCGGTGGCGAGGCGGGCGGTGACGTAGCCGGTGGCTCGGGTGGGGGTGACGCCCAGGTCGCGCAGCGTCTGGTGCAGCGACGCCGTGGTGAAGTCGCGGTCGAGGATGGCGTGGAGCCGAGCCGGCAGGTAGCTGATCTCGCGTGCGACGGGGGTGCCGTCGGCGCACCGGACCCGGTCGAGCTTCACCAGCTGTTCGCGCGGGTCGAGGCCCATCAGCAGCGCCTGGCTCGGCTGCACCACCAGTCCCAGCTCCACCACCCGGGAGGTTGCGGTGCTGTTGCGGCGCAGGATCTCGTCGCTGAAGGAGTGCAGCACCGACTCCTCGCGGTGGAGCGTCGCCTGGGCGACGAAGCTGCCCACGCCCTTGCGGCGCTCGATCTTGCCGGCGGCACGGAGGGTCTCGAGGGCGTGCCGCGCGGTCATCCGCGACACGTCGAACTGCTCCGCGAGCTGTGCCTCGGACGGGATCGGGCTGCCAGGCGGGAGCTCGGCGCAGCGGGCGAGGAGCCACTCGCTGATCTCGACGTAACGCTTCTTGGCAGGTGGTCGGTCCCCGTCGGACCCGCCGGTCTCGGCGAGGGGCTCGTCGGTGCCTTCAGCCTGGGACATCACCGGCAGGCTACCCGATCCGTCCCCCCGCCAGAGGTTCGATCTCGGCTCCAACCCTCGCTGCCGGCACCCACGCAAGGATTGGAGCCGATCTCGGCTCCAATCTTCGAAACCGCGTTTGACAAGGGGAAATACCGCCAGGCGAGGATGGGAGTCGATCTCGGCTCTCGTCTTTGACCTGGCGCGGTCGCGTACGCACACGACCCGCGGGCCGGACGGAGCGTCCGGCCCGCGGGTCGTGCTGGCGTCGGTCAGGTGCCGAGCAGACCGATCCAGTAGCCGAAGATGCCGAGGGCGAACATGCCGAGGATGATCCACATGGCGTTGACGCCCTTGCGCATCAGCCACATGCACAGGAACGTGAGGCCGAGGGCGGCGACTCCGGGCAGCAGGGAGTCGAGGATCCCCTGGAGCGTCTCGGTGACCTGCTCGCCGGCCTGGTTGGTGTAGGAGCTGATCACGGTGGGGAACTTGATGGTCGTCCACTTGTTGACCAGGGCACCCATCACGAACAGGCCGAGGATCGCTGCGCCCTGGGTGATCTTGCGCAGCTGTCCTCCGCCCATGTCGGCGACCAGGGCGGTGCCGCGCTCGTAGCCCCACTTCTGCCCGTACCACCTCATGAGCACCCGGATGACGCTCATGCCGAGGAAGAAGATGATCGGGCCGAGGTAGTTGCCCTGCAGCGCGAACGACGCGCCGAGGGCGGCGAGCACCGGCCGGGCCGTGCCCCACGTGATGGGGTCGCCGACGCCGGCGAACGGGCCCATGAGGCCGACCTTGACCGCCGAGATGGCGCTCTCGTCGATGTTCTCGCCGCGGGCCCTCTGCCGCTCCATGGCGGCGGTGACACCGATCACGCCCGACGCGATCCACGGCTGGGTGTTGAAGAACTCCAGGTGCCGCTTCAGCGCGTCGGCCTGATCCTCCTGCTTCGGGTAGAACCGCTTGATGGCGGGCATCATCGACACGGCGAACCCGATGGCCTGCATGCGCTCGAAGTTGAACGAGCCGAGCAGGAACGTCGAGCGGAAGAAGATGCTGTAGTGGTCGCGCTTGGTCAGCTCCGGCACGTCGGTCCTGGCCACGGCGACATCCGGGGTCTCGTCAGCGGTGCTCATGGTCACTCCAGCTCGTCATCGTCGTCGTCGACGGCACCCGCACCGGCCATCGCCGGCTGCGGCGCCGCGGGGGGCGGGGCGTGGAACTTCGGGTCCAGCTGGACGTAGATGACCGCGAGGGCGACGCCCATGATGCCCAGGCCCACGAGGTTGAACTCGGGGATGAAGGCGGCGATCACGAAGCCCAGGAAGAAGAACGGCATCAGCAGGTTGGCCTTCATCATGTTGATGACCATGGCGTAGCCGACCACGACGATGAAGCCGCCGGCGACCTGCAGGCCGCTGGAGATCACGTCGGGGATCGCCTTGAGCGCCTGGTTGACGGCTTCGGTGCCCGCCACCGCGTACACCCCCGCGGTCGGCACCGCCACGCGGATGCCCTGCAGCAGGAGGGCCGCCCCGTGGCACAGCTCGATGCCGCGGTAGTTGGCCTTGGCGGCGAACGCGTCGGCCTGGTGGGCGAAGAACACGTTGATGCTTCGTACGAAGATCGTCAGGACCTGGCCGGCGATGGCAAGCGGGATGGCCAGGGCGATGCCCTCGGGCACCGTCTGACCGCCCTTGACCACCACGACGACGGCGACGCACGAGGCCAGCGCGGCGTCGGGGGCCATCGCCGCGCCGACGTTCATCCAGCCGAGCGCCAGCAGCTCCAGCGAGCCGCCGAGGAGCAGGCCGGTCGTGGGGTCGCCCAGGGCGATGCCCATCAGGGTGCAGGCGATGAGGGGGCGGTGGAACTGGCGCTCGTCGAGCACGCTGCCCATGCCGGCCACCATCGCCACCGTGATCACGAGGACCCAGGTGAGGGCTTCCATGTCACAGGCCCTTGCTGTCCAGCACCGCGACGGCGTCGACCTTGTTGTGGCTGGGCAGGGTCTGGATGATGACCTGGATGCCCTTGGCGGCGAGCTCGCGGATCGCGGCCACGTCCTGGGGGAGCACGTACACCGAGTCGCTGAGCTGCGTGGCACCCGGCTTGAACGTCATGCCGCCGAGGTTGATCGAGTCGACGGTGATGCCCTCCTCGACGAGGGCGAGCGCGTCGGCCGGGGACTCCACGATGAACATCACCGGCATGTCGGCGTACTTGGGGTTGGCGGCCACCCGGCCCGCCTTCGCGATGGAGAGGACGTTGGTCTTGATGTGGCTCGGCGCGGCCTGCAGCAGCAGGCTCTTGCGCAGCTCGTCCTTGGCGACGGCGTCGCCGGCGCAGATGATGGTCTCTGCCCCGACCTGCTTGACCCAGTTGATGGCCACCTGGCCGTGGATCAGACGCGAGTCGATCCGGATGAGTTTGATGATCACAGTTCATCTCCTTCGTCATCGTCGTCCGCGGTCGCGGGCGGTGGGGTGTAGTTCTCGAGGAAGGCCCGGATCCCGAACCCTCCCGCGGTCGTGGCCGCCTTCACCAGCCGGTCGACCGGGCGTCCCCGGCGCGCCTGGGTGGCGACCTCGATGAGCATGGGCAGGTTGACCCCGGTGACCACGTCGGACCCCTCGTGCGCCACCGCCCAGCGGACGGCGGCGTTGTAGGGGCTGCCACCGAGCAGGTCGACGAGCAGGATCGCCGGCTCGCCCTCCTCGCTGAGGCTGTCGTAGGCCGCCAGCAGGTCGTCGGGTCCCATGCCCGGCTGGAAGGTGACCGCACCGATGCCGGGCACCTGTCCAAGGATCATCTCCGACGACTCCACCAGCGCGTTCGCCAGCCGGCCGTGGGCTGCAACAATCACACGTACCATTCAAGTCCCCTATACAGCGACGTCGATGTGGACTTACCAGCCCATCCTGCCAGAGTCCGGCAGGCCGCGGGCGCGCTCCGTGAAGTTGAGTCGGTCCGAGCGTAGGACGACCCCTTGCGACCCCGGCACCAGGCCGGAGTCGACACCGGGAGGCGCTGCACCCTTGCGGATGCAGTCTATACATGTTAGGGTCATGTCACGAGCCCAGCCCGCCCGACGACGCCGCCCGGAGGACGCCATGGCCAACCCCTTGCTCCAGCTGGACCTCGACGTCGACGCGATCGGCCTGCCCCGCATCCACCGGCTGCGGCACCGCATGGAGAAGCGTCGCGCCTCGCTGTGCAGCGAGCGCGCCCTCGTCTACACCCGGGTGTTCGCCGAGCACCCCGACGAGCCGTTCCTCATGCGCAAGGCGCTGGCGTTCGCCGCGACGCTGCGGGAGATGACCGTCTACCTGGAGCCCGACTCCCTCGTGTTCGGCAACCAGGCCTCGCGCACCTTCGCCGCCCCGGTCTTCCCGGAGTACTCGATCGACTGGGTCGTCGACGAGCTCGACGACTTCGCCCTCCGTACGGGGGACGTGTTCGAGGTGAGCGACGAGGTCAAGCGCGACCTGCGCGGCATCCACGGCTTCTGGCACGGCCGCACCCACGAGGACGAGGTCAACCGCACCGTCACCGAGGAGATGAACCTCGCCGCCACGCAGGGGGTGCTGCACCGCGGCGGCATCTCCAACTCGGGCGACGGCCACATCGTGCCCGACCACGAGCTGATCTTCACCCACGGGTACCGGGGCCTCATCGACCAGATGACAGCCCGCCTCGACGGCGACCTCACCGAGGGGCAGCGTACGTTCTACCGCGCGTCGATCCTGTGCCTCGAGGCCGCGCTCGACTACATCAAGCGCTACGAGCCGCTGCTGCGCGCCGAGGCAGAGACCGCCGACGCGGCCCGGCGCGACGAGCTGCTGCGGCTGGCCGACCTGAGCGCCACCTTGCTGGAGCGTCCGGTCGCCACGTTCTACGAGGGCGTGCTGGCCGCGTACGTCACCCACGTGCTGCAGATGGTGGAGAGCAACGGCCACTCCTTCTGCTATGGCCGGTTCGACCAGTACATGGACCGCCTCTACCGCCAGGACCTCGCCGCCGGGGTGCTCACCCGCGAGTCGGCGCTCGAGCTGCTCACCCACTTCTTCATCGCCAACAGCGGCCAGAACAAGGTGCGGCCCCTCGGCCACACGAGGTTCTCGCAGGGCTACCCGCTCTACAGCAACCTCATGGTCGGCGGCTACCGTCCCGACGGCGTCGACGGCACCAACGACGTGTCCTACCTGTGCGTCGAGGCCATGAACCTGTGCCGCCTGGCCGAGCCCAACTTCTCGATGCGCTACAACCGCGACACCCCCACCGACCTGCTGCGCATCGCGGCACGCCTCATCCGTACGGGCTGCGGCATGCCGTCGATGTTCAACGACCACGTGGCCGTCGCCGGGCTCACCGACCTCGGCATCCCCGAGGCGGAGGCGCTCGACTACTGCGCCATCGGCTGCGTCGAGACGGGGGTGCAGGGCCGCTACGGCCACCGGGCCACCGGCATGACGTACGTCAACTGGGGCAAGGTGCTGGAGCTGGTGCTCAACAACGGCACCGACCCCCGTACCGGGGTGCAGCTGGTGAGCCTCACCGGCGAGCCGGGCGCCGACATCGACTTCGCCTCGTACGACGAGGTGTGGGCCGGGTGGGAGCGGCTGCTGCGCTACTACTCCGACCTCGCCGTCGCCTGCGACGCGGTGTGCGACCGCAGCCTCGAGGTGTTCGACGCGTCACCGTTCGCGAGCGTGCTCGTCGCCGACGCGCTCGAACGGGGCCGCACCCTCAAGGAGGGCGGCTGCCGCTACGACGTGGTGTCGCAGTCCAACACCGGGCCGAGCGTGGTGGGCAACTCGCTGGCGGTCCTGAAACGGTACGTGTTCGACGAGAAGCGGTTCACGTTCGCCGAGCTCAAGGCGGCGATGGCCGACGACTGGCGGTCGGTGGCGTCGCGGCGGATCCGGCGCGACATCCTGCGCTACCCGAAGTTCGGCAACGACAACGACGAGGTCGACCAGATCGTGGCCGACGTGTTCTGGTCGTACCTGCGGCTGCTGCCCGGCTACCGTACGGTGCGCGACGGCCGCGGGCCCCTGGTGAGCCGCTACACGATGTCGACGTCGAACATCACCTCGTACGTGCCCAACGGCCGGGTGGTGGGCGCCACCCCTGACGGCCGCCGGGCCGGTGACCCCCTCAACGAGGGCTGCTCCCCCACGCAGGGCACCGACGTGTCGGGTCCGATGGCCGTGATCAGCTCGGTGTCGAAGCTGCCCAACGAGAAGGTGGCGGCCGGCCAGCTGCTGAACATGCGGTTCACGCCGATGACGCTGGCGGGGGACGAGAACCTCGACGCGTTCGTCGCGTTCCTGCGCGGCAGCCTGGCGAAGGGCATCTACCACAACCAGTTCAACGTGGTCGACAGCGCCACGCTGCGCCGCGCCCAGCAGCACCCGGAGGAGTACACCAACCTCATCGTGCGGGTCGCCGGCTACTGCGCCCAGTTCGTCTCCCTGATGCCCGAGGCGCAGGAGGCGATCATCGCCCGGACGGAGAACCGGCTGTGACCCGTACGGCCGGCGGCGCCCCCAGACCCGGCCCGGAAGGATCGGAGCCGAGATCGACTCCCATCCTCCCCGGGACCCCCCTCCCAGGATCGGAGCCGAGATCGACTCCCATCCTCGGCAGCGCCCCCGCCCCAGGATTCGAGCCGAGACCGACTCGAATCCTCCAGGGCCCTGGGAGGGCGGCGGCGGGACGCGGGTTCGTGTCGGCGATCCAGGACTACTCCACCAAGGACGGGCCGGGGCTGCGCACCACCGTGTTCCTGAAGTGGTGCACCCTCTCGTGCCGGTGGTGCAGCAACCCTGAGGCGATGCTGGCGGTGCCGGAGCTGTACTTCTTCCCCGAGCGCATCGACGACCCCGACCTCGCCCTGGCCGAGAACCCCGGCTGGCTGGCCCGCGACGGCAGCGGCTGGCACGTCGACCGTACGACCCTCCCCGACGCCGACGAGGTGCTGGAGCGCAACACCCAGCGCCTGTTCGAGACCGTCGGCGAGTGGTGGGAGCCGGCCGAGTGCGCCCGGCGGCTGCGCCGTGACCAGGCCTTCTACGACGCGTCCGACGGTGGGGTCACGTTCTCGGGGGGCGAGCCGATGCTGCAGGTCGAGTTCGTCGACCAGGTGCAGCGGCTGCTCCCCGACGGGGTCCACCTGGCGATCGACACCGCCGGCGACGTCCCGTACGCGTCGTTCGAGCGGGTGCTGGAGCGTACGGACCTGTTCCTGTACGACATCAAGGCCGCCGACCCCGACCTGCACCGCCGGCTCACCGGGGTCAACAACCGTCGCATCCTCGACAACGCGCGGCGACTGGCGGCCGACGCGCGCGAGATGTGGGTACGGCTGGTGCTCGTGCCGGGCCACAACGACCTCGCCGACGACCTGCGGGCGCGCCTCGACCTCGCGGCGGCGCTGGGGGGCACCGTCACCCGGGTGGACCTGCTCGGCTACCACAGCCTGGGCGTCGGCAAGTACCAGCGGCTGGGCCGCGACTACCTGCCGGGCCGGCTCCCACCGGTCGACGAGGGCCTCGTCGAGCTCGCCCTCACGTACGCCGCCGAGCTCGGCCTCCCCATCCGCTACGAACCGGGACTGGCCGCCTGACCCAGGACCCCCGAGGAGGACGGCACCGTTCACGCCGTACGCCCGGCACCCGCCGGACGCACCACCGACCCGCCACCGAGGAGCGAGACCACGTACCAGCGCACCGAACCACCACCGAACCACCGACACCGCAGCCCACCCCACCGCCGGGCACGCCGAGGCGCCGCCGGCCGGGTGCCGCCGGAGGAGCCAAGGATTCGAGCCGATCTCGGCTCCCATCCTCTGGGCCACCCGAGGAGCGAAGGATTGGAGCCGAGATCGGCTCCAATCCTTCGAAGAGGCTCACCTCGATATCGTACGAACCGATGTAGAGGGACTAGGACGCCTGCTACGACCCTCGTACGGGCACCGACCTGGCGCCCCGCCGGACCGTCCACCCTCCACCGCCCGTCGTCCACCGGCCCGACCCATCGGACCGACGACCACCTGCACCGACCACCCAACCGCACCACCGACCCAGGAGGAGTCCATGAAGCCCACCAAGCCCGCCGCCGAGATGACCACCGCCGAGCTGGCCGCCTATATCGACCACTCGGTGCTCAAGCCGGAGTTCACCCCCGACGAGGTGCGTCGCGAGGTCACCAACGGCATCGCGTACGGCTGCAAGACCGTCTGCGTCAACCCTGCCTCCGTCGAGATCGCAGCGCCGCTGTGCGCGGGGACCGCGACGGGGGTGTGCGCGGTGGTCGACTTCCCGTTCGGCTGCTCCACCACCGAGTCCAAGGTGGCGCAGACGCGGATCGCGCTGGCGGCCGGGGTCGCGGAGGTCGACGTGGTCGCGAGCTACGGCTGGGTCCGCGGCGGCGAGCTCGACCGGGTCACCGCCGACCTCGCGGCCGTCGTCGACGTGTGCCACGAGGCCACGGTGCCCGTGAAGGTGATCCTCGAGACCGACGCGCTGACCCGCGACGAGGTCCGCGCCGCCGCCGAGGCGTCGATCGCCGCAGGTGCCGACTTCATCAAGACGTCCACCGGCTTCTACACCGGCGACACCCGCCACCCGGCCACCGGTGCCTCCGACGACATGGTGGCGCTGATGATGGAGTGCGCCGCCGGACGCTGCCTCGTCAAGGGGTCGGGGGCGATCCGCGACCGGGAGCACTTCCTGCGCCTGATCGACATGGGCATCGACCGGATGGGCGTCGGCTACCGCTCCACCCCCGTGGTCCTCGGACTCACCGAAGCGCCCGCACAGACGGGTGCGTCTGGCGGATACTGATCCGGGAAGGGAGGCGTCATGGACGACGAGACCCAGGGCATGAGCCTGATGACCGACGACGAGTGCTGGCAGGTGCTGGCCGGTGAGGAGGTGGGCCGGCTCGTCACGATCACCGACGACATGCCCGGCGTCTATCCCCTCAACTACGGCACCGAGGAGGGCACCATCTACTTCCTCACCCGCATCGGCAGCAAGTACCGGGCCATGCAGACCAACCCGAAGGTCGGGTTCCAGGTCGACGCCTGGTCGGGCGAGGAGGGGTGGAGCGTCGTCGCCGACGGCGTGGCCCGCGAGGTCGTCGAGCCGCAGCGCTCGGCGGTGCTGGGTCGTGTCCACCTCAACGCCTGGGTCCAAGGCGGCGACCCCCGCCTCATGGCCATCGACGTGCACCACGTCTCCGGGCGCCGGTTCACGTTCGTGCCGTCGTCCACCACCTTCCACTGAGCGGCCGGGCCCGCCGGCACGATCGCCGGTGGGCCCGGGCACCCGTACGCACATCCTCGTACGGGCCCGTACGAAACCCCCATCGACCAGCGCGTCGACCGTCGCGACAAGGAGCACCATGGCCACCAGAACCGTCATCGTCGGGTCGTCCGTAGGGCTGCACGCCCGCCCGGCCGCCATCGTGGCCGAGGCCGCCGAGGCCTACGACGACGAGATCCTGCTGCACCTCGAGGGGAGTGACCCCGACGACGCGGTCGACGCCGCCTCCAGCCTCATGATCATGACCCTCGGCGCGCACAAGGGGGCCGCCGTGGTCGTGACCTCCGACAACGAGGCGGCGGTCGAGGCGATCGCCGCCCTCATCGAGCAGGACCTGGACACCTGAGGGAGGGGCGATGTCGCCGCAGGGAGCACTGAGCGGCACCGGGGTGGTGCCGGGGATCGCCGTCGCCCCCGTCCTGTGGGTGAAGCCGCGGCCCCAGGTGCCCGTCGAGGAGCACCGGCTCGACGAGGCCGAGCGTGAGGCCGAGGTGCAGCGGTTCGTCGAGGCGAGCCAGGCGGTGGCGCAGCGGCTGGCGGAGCGGGCCGCGGCCGCGTCGGGGGCGGCGGCCGAGGTGCTGGGCGCCACGGCGGCCCTCGCCAAGGACCGCGGCTGGGTGCGGGCGTCGCAGAAGCTGATCCGCGCCGGCACGCCCGCCGCCACCGCCACGAGCGAGGCGATCGCCACCTTCGTGGCGAGGTTCCAGCAGCTCGGCGGGCTCATGGCCGAGCGCACCACCGACCTCGAGGACATCCGCGACCGGGTCGTCGCCGAGCTCCTCGGGCTGCCCGAACCAGGCATCACGGTGCCCGACCACCCGGTCGCCCTCCTCGCCGCCGACCTGGCGCCGTCCGACACCGCCGGCCTCGACCCGACGTACGTGAAGGCCCTCGTCACCCGGCTGGGCGGACCCACCTCGCACACCGCGATCATCGCCCGCCAGCTCGGCATCCCGTGCATCGTCGCGGTCGACGGGCTCGACGACGTGGCCGAGGGCACGACCGTGGTCGTCGACGGGTCGAAGGGCACCGTACGGTGGGGCGTCCCCGACGACGAGGCGCAGGCCCTCGTGGTGGCCGACCAGCGTCGCCGCGCCGAGGTGGCCGCCTGGCACGGGCCGGCGCGGCTGGCGTCGGGTGAGCACGTGCAGCTGCTCGCCAACGTGCAGGACGGCGCCGGCGCCCAGGCCGCGGCCCGCTCCGACGCCGAGGGCGTGGGGCTGTTCCGTACCGAGCTGTGCTTCCTCAGCGCCACGACGGAGCCGACCGTCGAGCAGCAGGCCGAGATCTACGGCGAGGTGCTCGCGGCGTACCCCGGCTCGAAGGTGGTGGTCCGCACCCTCGACGCCGGCACCGACAAGCCGGTGCCGTTCGCCAGCCTGGCCGACGAGGAGAACCCGGCGCTCGGCGTGCGCGGCGTGCGGCTGTCGCTGTCGCGCGACGGCATGCTGGCCCGGCAGCTCGACGGGATCGCCAAGGCGAGCGCCGACCACGACCACGGCGGGCGCACGTGGGTGATGGCGCCCATGATCGCCACCATCGACGAGGCGCGCCGGTTCGTCGCCGAGTGCCGGCAGCGGGGGCTCACGGCCGGGATCATGGTCGAGGTGCCGTCGGTGGCGGTGCTCGCGGACCTGTTCCTCGCCGAGGTCGACTTCCTGTCGATCGGCACCAACGACCTCACCCAGTACACGATGGCCGCCGACCGGCTCCAGCCCGAGCTCGCGTCGCTCACCGACCCGTGGCAGCCGGCCGTGCTGCACCTGATCGCCCGTACGGCCACCGCCGGCGTCACCGCCGGCAAGCCCGTGGGGGTGTGCGGCGAGGCGGCCGCCGACCCGCAGCTGGCATGCGTGCTGGTCGGGCTGGGGGTCACGTCGCTGTCGATGGCAGCCCCCGCGATCCCCGCGGTCGGCGTCCAGCTGGGGAAGGCGACCCTCGACCGGTGCCGGGCCGCCGCCGAGGCCGCGCTCGCCGCCCCCACCGCCGCAGCGGCCCGCGAGGCCGCCGCGGTCGTGCTCGGCTGACCTGGCGTCCGGGCACCCGTCACCGACCGGGCGGGTGCCCGGCGTGGTCCGCCGCCTCCACGCCGCTCGCTGTCGCGGTAGGGTCGCCCCCGACCCGCCGAGGTCGCCTGGCGGCTGCTTCCGACGTCGCACGGACGGGAGCCGAGATCGACTCCGATCCTGTAGGTGCAGCCGGTGAGGTACCCCGCCAGGCGCGCGGGCGGCCTGGGGGATCCTGGTCGTCGCGCCGTCGCCGGGTACCTCGCTCTGCGTGTGGGGTCGCGTGAGGAGTCGCCGGTACCTCGGCGGCGAGGGATGCCGTCTCGGTACACCACCCGCCTGTGGGGGTCGCCCGTGCCCGGGGACGTACGAGGTCCTCGGCCGCGCGCCCCGGATGGTCGGTTCTGCCCGTTGAGGGGGCAGCGGCTCCCATCCTCGACGATCCGGCACTTCCCGCAGGCGTCAGGGCAGGGCAGGCGGCCGATCGGTGCGTGAGACGTACCCGCGTGGCCCGCTACGGCGTCCGAGGATGGGAGTCGATCTCGATTCGAGTCCGTGGCGGGGCGGCGGCCGAGAACTGTCAGCGCCCAGCGATAGCGTCCCGACCATGACAGACGTGGTTCTTGCAGGGTCCCTGCACAGAGTCGAGTCGATCTCGGCCCTGATCCTTGCTGCTGGTGTCGGGACCCTCACGCGCGGGGCGATGATCGAGGCGGGCGACCGGGACCGCCGGCAGACCATGTCGGGACCTTCACGCGGAGGGGTGGATGGGCACGGTCTGGCCCGCGGTCTCGCCCGCCCGTACGAGCAGGGTCGGAACGCGATGGGCGACACGTCGCGGTCGGCCGCTCGGCTAGGCTGCCGGTCAGGAGGACCACGTGGGGCAGGCACTCGCCGACCGTCCCCGGAAGGTGGGAGTGGTCGATGTGCACTATGCCGACGCCGAGGGCTGGGCGAGGGCGGCGCTGGTGGTGTGCCACGACCTGAGACTCTCGCGGGTGATCCTGGAGCATGTCTCCGTGATCTCCGAGGTGGCCGCGTACGAGCCCGGGGCGCTCTACCTGCGTGAGCTGCCGTGCCTGCGGACGGTCGTGGCCGAGGCTGGCGTGGACGGGATCGAGGCGCTGGTGGTCGACGGCTATGCGACGTTGGATCCCCAGGGCCGGTTCGGGTTGGGAGCCCACGCGGCTCAGGCCTTCGGTCTGCCGGTCATCGGCGTCGCGAAGACCCCCTACCGCGCGGCCACGCATGCCGTGCCGGTGCGGCGGGGCGGGGCGACCCGACCGCTCTACGTCACCGGGGCCGGTGGGATCTCGGACGCGCAGGCCGCCGCGGCGGTCGCCGGCATGGCGGGCCCTTACCGGCTGCCCTCCGCGATCGCACGGGTGGATGCGCTGGCCCGGGGGCGTGCGCAGCCGCGGCCGGTCTAGATTCAGGGCATGACCAGGGCGCCCGTACGGTTCGGCATCATCGGCACCAACGTCATCAGCGAGTGGTTCGTGGCGGCCTGCCGTCGTACGGAGGGGGCGGCCGAGCCGGCGGCGGTGCTCTCGCGGGTGGCGACGAAGGGGGAGACGTTCGCGGCCACCCACGGCGTGCCGAGCGCCACCACCGACCTGGCGACGCTGGTCGACCTGGTCGACGCGTTTTACGTGGCGAGCCCCAACGCCCTCCACCACCCGCAGGCCATGGCGGCGATCGCCGCGGGCCGGCACGTGCTGGTGGAGAAGGTCATGGGGACGAGCGCCGCCCAGGTGGACGAGATCCTCGACGCCGCACGGCGCCGGGGCGTCGTCGCGATGGAGGCCACCCGGCACCTCCACGCGCCGACCCACCGCCTCGTCCGCGACACGCTCCCCCGGCTCGGACGGCTGCGGCAGGCGCGGTTCGCGAAGTGCCAGTACTCGTCGCGCTACGACCGGTTCCGCGCCGGCGAGGTGCCCAACGCGTTCGACCCGGCGCTCGGCAACTCGGCCCTCGCCGACATCGGGGTGTACGTGCTCCAGCCAGCCCTGGACCTGTTCGGCCAGCCCGACCGGGCGTACGGGTCGAGCGTGCGGCTCCGCAACGGGTTCGAGGGTGCCGGGTCGATGACGCTCACCTACCCCGACCTGCTCGTGGAGCTCGCCTGGTCGAAGATCACCGCCCAGGTCACGCCGAGCTACGTGCTGGGCGAGGACGGCGCCCTCACCGTCGACGACGTGGCCGAGCCCAGCCGCATCGAGCTGCACCTGCGCGGCCAGGCACCCGAGGTGCTGCACGACGCACCCAACTCGCCCGCGGCCACCCTTCACCACGAGGTGCTCGCGTTCGTCGACCAGGTCCGGGCCGGGGTCAGCGACCCGCGCTGGTCGCAGGTCACCCGCGCCAGCCGGGCCCTCATGGACCAGCACCTGGGGTGAGCACCGGCTCGCGCCGCTCCGTACGGGCTTCGGGTACGAGGGTCGCACCCGTACGACGTCCCTCGTGGGGGCGCTGCCCGCTGGTCGGCGGAGGAACCGAACCCTTCAGAGATTGTTGGCCACTCAACTAGATAGCGGAAAGAAGGATTGGAGTCGATCTCGGCTCCAATCCTTCTTTCAACTACTTCGTTGAGCGATCAATCGTCGGGATGGGAGTCGAGATCGGCTCGAATCCTGTCGCCGCCCGTCGGGGCTTGCACGGTGCGGGCGGCACTTGGGAGGGGGCCGCCCGCACCGTGGTCCGTGGGGCCGCTCAGGCCCGGGCGAGGGTGGGGCAGACGGACGCAGTCGCCTCACCCGGCACGGGCACGGCCCAGGCGGCGGGAGCGACAACCACCGACGACAGCGAGGGGATCGCCGTCGCGGCGAGCGCGACGACGCCGGTGCGTACTGATGACATGGTGTGACCCTACGCGGCAACTAGTTGAGATGTCAACGACTGCGCTAGGGCAGGGCCCTGCGCTGACAAGGCACGCCGAGCGGGACGGCGTCAGTAGTGCATGTCGACGAAACGGCTGTAGTGGCCCTGGAAGGCGGCGACGATGGTACGGGTCTCGCCGTTGCGGTGCTTGGCGACGATGAAGTCGGCCTCGCCTGGGCGTTCGTCCTTGTTGTAGGCCTCTTCGCGGTGGAGGAGGATCACCATGTCGGCGTCCTGCTCGAGGCTGCCGGACTCGCGCAGGTCGGAGAGCATCGGCTTCTTGTCGCCGCGCTGCTCGGAGCCACGGTTGAGCTGGGAGATGGCGATGACCGGGATCTCGAGCTCCTTGGCGAGCAGCTTGATGGAGCGGGAGAACTCCGACACCTCGACCTGGCGGGACTCGACCTTCTTGCCGCTGGTCATGAGCTGGAGGTAGTCGATGACGACCATCTTGAGGTCGTGGCGCTGCTTGAGGCGACGGGCCTTGGCGCGGATCTCCATCATCGTGAGGTTGGGGGAGTCGTCGATGTAGAGGGGCGCGGCCTGCACCTTGCCGGTGGTCTTGGCGAGGCGGTCCCAGTCGTCCTCGCTGAGGCTGCCGTCGCGCATCTTGTGGAGCTTGAGGCCGGCTTCGGCCGACAGCAGGCGCATCATGATCTCGTTGGAGCTCATCTCGAGCGAGAAGATGGCGGTGGTCATCTTGTGGCGGATCGCCGCCGACCGGGCGAAGTCGAGCGCCAGCGTGGACTTGCCGATCGCCGGGCGCGCCGCGATGATGATCATCTGCCCCGGGTGGAGCCCGTTGGTGAGCTCGTCGAACTCGGCGAACCCGGTGGGCACCCCCGCCAGCCGGCCGCCGCGCGACGAGATCGCCTCCAGCTCGTTCCAGGTGGGCTCGATGAGCTCTGACAAAGGACGATAGTCCTCGGAGGTCTTGCCGTCGGCGACCTCGTAGACGATCTGCTGGGCGTGGTCGACGATGTCGGACACCTCGCCGGTGGCCTGGTAGCCCATCTGGGCGATCTTGATCGACGCCTCCACCAGGCGGCGCAGCACCGCCTTGTCGCGCACGATCTCGGCGTAGTACGAGGCGTTGGCGGCGATCGCCACCGACGCCAGCAGGTCGTGGATGTAGACGTGGCCGCCGACCCGCCCGATGTCGCCCCGCTTGGTGAGCTCGGCGGCCACCGTGATGGCGTCGGCCGGCTCGCCACGGCCGTAGAGGTCGAGGATGGCGTCGAAGATGAGCTCGTTGGCCGGGCGGTAGAAGTCACGGCCCCTCACGATCTCGAGGCAGTTCGCGATCGCGTCCTTGCTCGTCATCATCGCCCCGAGCACCGACTGCTCGGCCGCCAGGTCCTGCGGCGGGGTACGGTCGAGCGACGGTGCGTCGACCTCGCGCACGTCGTACGACACGATCCCTCCCAACGTCTTCGGGTCCCTCCACACCATGCCTACCGGGGGCCACTGACACTTTCAGGGGGCACCCCGCGACGGGGGTGCGACCAGCCTGGCAGAGGCGACCGACTCGACTCCGTAGGAACCTAGACCCCCCTCCGGGGGGGCCGTCAACCATCTCGTCCACAGTCAGGTGTGGACGAGATGTGGACAACCATCGAAAATTACGGTGGATCGTCCACAACGCCAGGGGACAACCCCCGCCGCCTCTGGGTGAAACAATGCTCTTCCCGCCACGACAAGGGGCGACACGCCCGAGAAGCGGTGGATGCAGGAAATCCTGGGACGATCTGACGGCACCTGCCCACCCCCTCCCGAGGGTCCTCGACCCCCATCCACCCACAGTTGTCCACAGCGCATGTGGGAAGCGATGCCCGGCCCGGACCGACCGGGCGTCGCCTCGCGTCCGGCGGACCGGCCCGCTCAGGTCGCGCAGCAACCCTCGCCGGGTCGCGCAGCCGACGATGGCCAGGTCCGCCAACGGTCACCCCCGGGGAACCGTGCCACCCTCCGGACGACCCCCTCCGTACGGACCTTCTGACCACCGCCGCGCACCGGGAGCCCCCCGCCCGCGCGCCGACGCGGTCCGGCCGCGGACGAGGATCGCGATCTGCCCGCGCCGGCCGGGGGCGGCGGGATAGGTTGCCGAGAGAGACGCCTTGGAGGCCGCCATGTCCGTGTCGCAGCCGTTCCCGCCACCGTACGACGACGCCGCCGGCCCGGAGCCGGGCCCCGACCTCGCGGGGGTGCGCGTACGGGGCGGGGTCGAGTACGCCCGGGTGCCGGGGTTCCGGCCGCTGCGGCTCGACCTGTACGTGCCGGACGCGGCCCGGCGCCCGACGCCCGTGGTCGTCTACGTGCACGGGGGCGCGTTCCTCGGCGGGTCGCGGCGCCTCACCCACCCGGGCACCGTGATCGTGCCTGGCGCGCTCGCCGCCGGCTGGGCGGTCGCCGCGGTCG
>JBHAES010000319.1:0-7118 GCA_041855725.1 Actinomycetota bacterium | reverse complement strand
TCGGCCGACGGCTCGGTGAACGGGAAGTAGTTGGGGCGGATCCGGGTGCGGACGTCGCCGAACATCGACCGTGCCAGGTGGTCGAGGGTGCCGCGCAGGTGGGCCATCGAGATGCCCTCGTCGACGACGAGGCCCTCGATCTGGTGGAAGACGGGCACGTGGGTGGCGTCGAACTCGTCGGCCCGGTAGACGGTGCCGGGGCACACCACGTAGATGGGCAGCGGCCGCTCGAGCATCGAGCGCAGCTGTACCGGCGAGGTGTGGGTGCGCAGCACGAGCCGGCTGCCCACCGGGTCGACGAACAGCGTGTCGCTGGTGCCGCGGGCGGGGTGGTCGGGGCCGATGTTGAGGGCGTCGAAGTTCAGCCACTCGGCCTCGACCTCGGGGCCGTCGGCGACCTCCCACCCCATGCCGACGAAGACGTCGGCCATGAGGTCCATGAGGGCCGTGATCGGGTGGACCGCCCCCTCGGGGGCGGTGGCGACGGGGAGGGTGACGTCGACCCGCTCGGCCACGAGGGTGCGCGCCAGCTCGGCCTGGCCGACCTCGTGCTCGCGGGCGGCGAGCGCCTGCTTCACCTCGGCGCGGGCCCGGCCGAGCCGGGAGCCGGCGTCCTTGCGGGCGGCTGGCGGCAGGGCGCCGATCTCGCGGTTGGCCAGCGCCAGGGGTGACCGGTCGCCCGCGTGGGCGAGGCGGGCGGTCGTGAGGTCGGCCAGCGTGGTGGCGGCGGCGAAGGCGGCCTTCGCGTCGGCGACCATCGCCTGCACCGCGTCCTCGCCCAGCGGCGAGACCTGCTTCGGGTCGTAGGAGTCGTTCGGACCTGACATGTCCCCTCGTTCGTCGGCGTGCGCGACGAGTCTAGGGACCGGGCTCGCCGGGGCGCGAACCCGGTTACCCTCTGGACCCGTCGGGGGCGTCGGGGCCAGGAGCCGGCCGGGGCACGGTGAGGACGGGTGCGGCGGCGACCGCGGCGAGCAGCAGCCAGGTGCCGGGCGAGGTGAACAGGGCCAGCGACCCGGTGCCCAGGGCCAGCAGCAGGTGGGTGAGCCCGACGATGCCACCCCACACGGCCCCGACCGGCCACGCGTCGGCCCGCGACGGCGGCCGCATGACGAACCGAGCCAGCCCGTACGAGACCGCACCCGCCAGCGGGGCGGCCAGCAGCATCGTCCAGGTGGCACCCCACCACCAGGTGGTGCCGGTGGCGGAGGCGGCAACCGCGCCGGTGCCGACGAGCACCGCTTGCGCCACGAGCTCGGCCACGAGGGTGGCGACGAGCACCAGCCACCCCACCCCGGCCGTCTTGACCGACTCGTTCACGCGCCCACCTCCTGGTGTGCATCGTAGGCGGGCAGCCTGGCCGTCACCTGAGCTGTGGCTCCCAACCGGGTCGTGGCGCCTCGACGCACGCAGCGACCTGAGCCCCCACCGCCCACCAGCATCTGCCGGGCTCCCTCTCGGACCATCTCGCCGGGCATCGGCCCACCCACCCCGCAGACGGGACCGGCTCAGGGGCCGTCAAGATGCTCGCAGCTGCCCAAGACGGCGCCACCGCCGACCCTGGTCCGAGCTCCTCACGATGCTTCGATCCTCCTCGCAGTGGTGCGCCGCAACGTCACCCCGCCCGGCAGGATCCACAGAATCTGGTCATTTGCCCCCCTTGGCTGAGACTCTCTAGTAGTCTCGGATGCGGATCAGAGGAGCCATCATGCGCAAGACCGCGACCGCCGTCGCAACGGTGCTGCTCATCGCCGCTTCGGCGGCCGACATAGCCGTTGCCTCGCCACCAGAGGCCAGGGTTGCCCAAGCCTATGTGGACAGCTCCGGAGTCGTTCACTACCCCTACGAACCGACGGGACTACCAGGAGCCGTACTGGTGACCCAGCGTGGCAGTGCCGAGGCTGGTGAGTGCGTCTTCTCAGAGTCCGGGTCGGGAACACCATCACCGATCGGACCCGTTCTCACGGTTGGGCACGAGGTGACCTTCGACCCTGCCACCTGCACCCGAGTCCTCGCCCAGGCCCGGTACCCCGTGTCGAATGTGCCGCGAGCCGTGGCCGACGACCTCGCACCCTCGCAAGGAACGGCACAGATCAGCAGCGCGATGTCAAGCGAACCGCCTGCGCAGACGACCGCCGGCTGGTACATCAGTCTCAGTGCCAGAGTTCAGGACCCCATCGGGATCGCTGTCAGCTCGACGAAGACCGACCGGACCTGGAGCTCGTCAGGCGCCTGGAGCAACAACCACACCTGGGGGTGGTACAAGCCCACAGGTTGGGCCCGGAAGAGCCACAGCGTGGTCGACAGTGCGACGATCGGCGATACCCGAGGTACCTTTCAGAACATGGACTTCTGCAACCCCTGGGCGGCGACAGATACCGATCACAGTCGCACCCGGGTCTCCACGTCCACATCCGGGACCTGGACCTGGAGCTACACGATGCGCAAGTCTGGTGACTGCAGTTTCCTGCTCAGTTATCACTACTCCCTCGTGACGCCCTGACGTCTCGCCCAACTGTAACGAGCAGCCAGCACAGGGCGCAGAGCCACGTCGAGCCGTCAAGGACGTCTAGGTCTTGTAGAGCATGACTATGCAAGTGAGTCACACATGGTATCATGCGTGGCATGAGTGAGGATCGGATCCTGACCAACCTCCGCAAGGGGGTAGTGGAGTTCTGTGTCCTAGCGCACATCCAGAGCGGTGCCACATACGGCTTTGACCTGGCGCGACGCCTGGTGGCCGACGGTCTGATCGCCAGCGAGGGCACGCTGTATCCCTTGCTGGCCAGACTGCGCTCGTCTGGGCTAGTCGAGGCCGCCTGGGGCACTGAGGCCGAGCGACCACGCAAGTACTACACGCTGACGCCCGCCGGCACGGAGCACCTGGATGTGTTCCGGGAGTCATGGGAGTCGCTCCGCGACACCGTTGACCGCACAGTCAGGAGGCCAGAATGAGAACTCAGCCCCCCGAGGTGGCCGCCTATCTGCAGCAGGTGGAGCGCCTGCTGGCGCCGCTGCCGCCCGACCAGCGTCGGCACGTGGTCGAGGACTGCGCCCAGCACCTCGACGACGCGGTCGGCGAGGGCCGCACGCCCCAGGAGGCGATCGCGCTGCTCGGCACGCCGCAGGAGGTGGCGGAGCGGGCCTTCCAGGAGCACCAGGAGCAGACGGGCGTGGATCCTCGTCCACGGTATCTGACGCGGAGCCGGGTCTGGCAGCTGGTCGGCGCTGCCGCTGCCCTGGCTGCGGGGCTGGTGGCGCTGCTCCTGCCCGGGTACGTGCTGGTCATGACCGGCTCCGACGGCGAGCCGGCGGTGAGCGTGCTCAGCCTGCTGGAGCACGGTGGTCTGGTGGCCGTGGGGACGGTCGCCGTGCCGGTCGTGCTGGCCGCGTCGCCCCTGGCGGTGCGAGGGCGGGCCTGGTGGGCGGTGTCGGTCGCGTCGGTGGCGCTGCTGGGCGTCGTCGTCCTGCTCGGCTCGCTCACCATCGGCTGGTTCTTCCTGCCGGCCCTGGTGGCCGACGTCGTGGCGCTGGTCCTGGCCCGGCGGGCGCAGTCCCGCCAGGTCACCTGACCGAGCACGCTGCTCCAAGGACCCACGCCCAGCGCCCGGACCCCGTATGATCCCGGGGCCGTGTCCGCGCCTGGCCCGGCGGCGCCGGTCTCAGCGAGCCGGTTCGTCGTTGCTGGGGAAGCAGCGGACCAGGTCGGCGCGGACCGCGTCGATGTCGATGACCGGATGACCCTTGGCCATCATCCGGTAGAGCTTCTTGGGGCGCACCGCCCAGACCTGGTCGTCGAGCCGCAGCGGCCCGCCCACGAGCGGCCAGTCGGCGTCGACGAAGCACAGCGCCCCGGTGACCGGGACGTGCTCCCCCACGGCCTCGCGGACCCGGCGCAGCTGCTTGTGCATCCCCTCGACCAGCCTGGTCTGGTCTCGCCCGGCGACGGTGAGGGTCCGGGTCTCGGGCCGCAGGATCCCTCCCGAGACTCTCAGCCGGGGCCGTCCCCGGTAGCGCTTGGTGTCGATCACCCAGACCCCCTGGGGCAGCACGACCAGGTGGTCGATGTTGGCTCGGGTACGGGGCATGCGACGGTCGTGAAGGATGTAGCCGTCGGCGGCGAACCGCCGGCCCAGCTCGGCACCCAGCTTCTCCTCCCCGACTGCGCCGATCCGCCAGGCGCGCGTGGACGGCTGCTCGCCGGCCAGCACCACCGCGATCCCGCCCAGCCGGCCCCACCTCTGCCGCAGTCGCTGCTCATCGTTGCGCTTGCGGCGTTCGTACTCGCGGCGGGCCGAGCCACCGGCGACCCCCTCGATGCGCGGGGGCGGGCTCCCAGCCGGGTCCGGGCCTGTCTCGGGCCGCCCCGGGACCGCGACCCGTGGCATCTCGCCAGCCCGCTGGTGTGGGCCCGGCGAAGGCTGGGTGACGCCCACCCCGGGTGACGCCGCTGCTGCCACCGGCCACGACGACTGGCAGCTCAGGCAGCGGACCGTCTGACCAGGCCGGTCACCGACCGTCGGGATCCTGGGCGGCAGGGCTCGGCCGCACCCGTGGCAGGTGGCAGGGCTCGACCGCATCGTCTCCTCGGTACGCACCGGCTCACCGTAGGTGATCGGCGCGACGGCCGGCACCGATGATGAGAGCCTGGCCGCACGATCTCATCAACGGCTGCCCCACCGGTCGGTCCAGGAGCGTCCCGGCGGGTCGCGCCGCCAGGCGGCGATCCCGGGCCGACGTCGTGGCGACCGGCTGAGTCGTGCGTCGGCCGCGAGCGGGCGCAGGGGGCGGTGCGGGAGTCCTGCTGGACGGACGACACCGCCGCCCGTCCGGACCACGTCTGGGACAACACCCACCGGCAAGGGTGGAGCCATGGACCGTGACCACCTGCCCTACGACGGCGGCAAGCCGTCGCTCATCGGCGACGAGGCGCTCGCCGCCGACTACGTCGACCTCTTCCTGACGCCCGATGACCGGGAGCGGGGGGTGCTGCTGCTGGTGCTGTGCGACGCCGAGGGCCGGGTCCTGGGAGCGCACCTCATCCACGACCTGCCCGACAACCCCGACGGCGTCGCCACCCGTACCCTCGCCCAGGTCTCCGCCCGGCTCGGGGGCCGGGTGCTGCTGGCGGTGGGGCACCGGTGGCCCGCCCGCTACGTGCCGTGGCTGCACGCGCTGTCGCAGGCGGTCGCCCGAGAGAGCGGCCACCCGCCCCTCGGGGTCTTCCTCGCCCCCGCGGCCGGTGCGATCGTGCCCGTGCCGGCCGAGGCGGCCTGAGCGGGCCGTCGGGGGCCGTACGACGCTCCGTCGTCCCAGCGCTCGTACGGGTGGCCGCTCGCAGGTGCGCCGGGTCAGTCGAGGGCGAGGAACCGCCGCACCGCCTCGACGCCCTCGACCTCGATGGGGTGGGGCGGACGGATGAAGGTCTCGGGCGTGACCCGCACGTGCAGCTGGGTCACCGCGTAGCCGCCGTCGTGGTCGACGAACCGGCGCTGCTGCCCGTTGGGCACGTACCCGGTCTTGCGGCTGACCGCCGCCGAGGCCAGGTTGCTCTCGAGGTAGCTGGAGCGGAGCTCGACGGCGCCGAGGTGGTCGACCATGAGCCCGACCACGGCCTGGCGGGCGAGGGTGCCGGTGCCCTGCCCCTGGTGCCGGAGCCCGAGCCACGAGCCGGTCTCGGCCGACCGGGTGTGCCGGTAGTGGTCGGTCCGCACGTCCTGCACGCCCACGGCGACACCGTCTCGGCGCACCACGAAGGCGAGCTCCCACGCGTCCGGGCTGACGCGGGTGCGCTGCGACCACCACCAGGCCACGTTCCGGGCCGGGATCCGGTCCGGCTCGCCGAGCGCGTAGGGGCCCACGGGCCACGGCCGCTGCACGGGCAGGGGCACCGACGGGTCCACCACCCCGTCCCGGATGAGCTCCACCAGCTCGGGGATGTCGTCGTCGCGCAGCACCCGCAGCCGAAGGGGACCGCACGTGACGGTGAGCGCGTACGGCGGGAAGATCTCAGCGAGGGTCGGCATCCCCGCATCCTCCCAGCCGCCCCCGCCCGACGTCACCCGGGTATCGGCGGCCCCTCGCGCTGCCCGTCGGGTCCGTACGAGCCCGCCACGAGCCGGCATGTCCGCGGCGAGGCGTGGGGGCATGGGTCAGGGAGAGGCTCGCGGCTCGGCACGGGCCCCGGCGGCGTGGGGAGCCTGGTGCCCGAGCACGCACGTGAGACCGAGCGCGGAGCCGACGACCATCAAGCAGAGCGCCGACGACGATCAGGCACGACCCCGCTGGGCGGCGGCGGTGGCGTAGAGGCAGACGGCGGCGGCGGTGGAGAGGTTGAGGGACTCGGCACGTCCCCACATGGGGATGCCGACGACCTCGTCGGCGAGGGCGGCGACCTCGGCGGGCAGGCCCCACGCCTCGTTGCCGAGCAGCCAGGCGACGGGGCCGGCGAGGGTGCCGTCGGCGGCGAGGGCGTCGAGGGTCCGCGTCCCGGTGCCGTCGGCGGCGAGGACCCGCAGGCCGGCGTGCCGCAGGGCCGCGACGGCGTCGGCTGCGGAGACCTTCGTGACGACGGGCAGGTGGAAGATCGACCCGACGGAGGCGCGGATGGTCTTGGGGTTGGCCAGCTCGACGGAGCCGGCGGTGAGCACGACGGCGTCGGCGCCGAACGCGTCGGCGCAACGGATGACGGTGCCGGCGTTGCCGGGGTCGCGCACGTCGGCGCAGACGACGGCCAGGCGGGGGGCGGCGGCCACCACCGCGTCGAGGGTGGCGTCGGGGGTGTCGCACACGGCGACGAGGCCCTGGGGGCTGACCGTGTCGGCGAGGGACGCGAGCTCGGGCTCGGTGACCAGCAGCACCCGGTCGCCGCCCAGCAGGTCGGGGTGGCGTACCGCCGCCTCCCGGGTGCAGAACAGGGTGCGGACGAGGCCGGCGGCCAGTGCCTCACGGACGGCCTGGGGCCCTTCGGCCAGCAGGTGGCCGGTGGCGGCCCGGGCCTTGCGGGTCGACAGGCGCCGAGCCGACCGGAGCGCGCCGTGGGAGGCGGGTCCGATCGGCTCGGCGGGTGCCCTTCCGGGCGTGGTCACGGCTGTCAGGCGGCGGACGCGGCGGCGTCC
>JBHAES010000318.1:0-3987 GCA_041855725.1 Actinomycetota bacterium | reverse complement strand
GGCGCCCGTCGGCGCCGCCGGCCCCGCCGCCGCCGCGGGGAGGACGCCGGGGCGCCCAACGACGACCCGTCCGACGTGGTGGTCAAGGTGCGCGAGCCCCGCTCGCGCCGACGTGGCGGTGCCACGTCCGACGAGGTCACCGGCATCGAGGGCTCCACCCGCATGGAGGCCAGGCGGCTGCGCCGGCGCGAGGGCCGGGCCGCCGCCCGCCGCCGCGCACCGATCCTGTCCGAGGCCGAGTTCCTGGCGCGACGCGAGGCGGTCGAGCGCACGATGCTGATCCGTCAGCAGGAGGGCTACAGCCAGATCGCCGTGCTCGAGGACGGGGTGCTCGTGGAGCACTACGTCGACCGGGCCTCGGCCACCAGCCTCATCGGGAACGTCTACCTCGGCAAGGTGCAGAACGTGCTGCCGAGCATGGAGGCCGCGTTCATCGACATCGGCCGGGGCCGCAACGCCGTGCTCTACGCCGGTGAGGTCGACTGGGACTCCTTCGGCGCCGACGGCGCGGCCCGCAAGGTCGAGAAGGTGTTCAAGTCGGGCCAGGCCGTGCTCGTCCAGGTCACCAAGGACCCGGTCGGCGCCAAGGGGGCCCGGCTCACCTCGCACATCTCGATCCCGGGCCGCTACCTCGTCTACGCCCCGGGCGGCAACCTGTCGGGCATCTCGCGCAAGCTGCCCGAGCAGGAGCGCAACCGGCTCAAGTCGATCCTGGGCGACCTGGTGCCCGACGAGGCGTCGGTGATCATCCGCACCGCCGCCGAGGGGGCCAGCGCCGACGAGCTCGTCCGCGACGTGAACCGGCTCAAGGCGCAGTGGGAGGTCATCGAGAAGAAGGTGAAGCAGGGGTCGGCGCCGCAGCTGCTCTACGGCGAGCCCGACCTCACCGTACGGATCGTGCGCGACCTGTTCACCGAGGACTTCTCCCGCCTCGTCGTCGACGGCAACGGCTCCACCGACGACGCCTACGAGACGGTCAACGCGTACGTGTCGCACGTCGCCCCCCACCTCGCCGACCGGCTGGTCAAGTGGGACCGGGAGGGCCAGGGCGACCTGTTCGCCGGCCACCGCATCGACGAGCAGATCGCCAAGGCGCTGGAGCGCAAGGTGTTCCTGCCCTCGGGCGGCTCGCTCATCATCGACCGCACCGAGGCGATGACGGTCATCGACGTCAACACCGGCAAGTTCACCGGGTCGGGCGGCAACCTCGAGGCGACCGTCACCTCGAACAACCTGGAGGCGGCCGAGGAGATCGTGCGCCAGCTCCGGCTGCGCGACATCGGCGGCATCATCGTGATCGACTTCATCGACATGGTGCTGCCCAGCAACCGAGAGCTGCTGCTGCGGCGCCTCGTCGAGTGCCTCGGCCGGGACCGGACTCGCCACCAGGTCGCCGAGGTCACGTCGCTGGGCCTGGTGCAGATGACCCGCAAGAAGATCGGCACCGGCCTCGCCGAGGCGTTCACCGAGCCGTGCGAGTCCTGCTCGGGCCGCGGCTACCACCGCCACGACGAGCCCGTGGCGTCGCAGGCGCCCGCCGACGGCGGCGACCGGGGCGGTCGGGGCCGCGGCCGCCGAGGCTGAGCGCGGTCCGTACGCGCGCCGCGCCCCTCGGGTGCCGAGACGCGTCACGGGGCCGTACGTACGCAGCACCGACGGTGACCAGACGACCGTTGCTGCCGCGGTGAGGGCGAGCCGAAGCCGGGTAGGTCGTGGCTGAGCTGGCCGCCGGCGGTGCACCCGCTCCGGGACCGCCTGGGTCACGAGGGAGCCGAGGCCGGCCCGAGGCAGCCGGTGACCAGCAGCGGCACCGCGTGCGCCGGCAGGCACCCACGTCATGGTGACGTCGGTGGCGAGTGCGCGACCAGGGTGGGGACTGCCACGGGGCGGGCCATGCGCCCGGCGGGACCTCGGGCCTGCCGGACGGTCACGCGGGCCCGCCGTCAGGCGATGGCGGCCAGGGCGGCGTCGTAGTCCGGCTCCTGCGCGATCTCGGGCACCTGCTCGGCGTGGCGCACCGTGCCGTCGGGACCCACGACCACGACGGCCCGGCTCAGCAGGCCGCGCATGGGGCCGTCGGCCAGCTCGACGCCGTACGCACGGCCGAAGTCGCTGCGGAAGGCCGACGCGGTCACCACGTGCTCGATGCCCTCGGCGCCGCAGAACCGGGTCAGGGCGAACGGGAGGTCCATCGACACGCACAGCACGGTGGTGCCGGCGAGGGCGGCGGCGCGCTCGTTGAACGTCCGCACGCTGAGGGCGCACACGCCGGTGTCGACGCTGGGGAAGATGTTCAGCACCACCGTCCGGCCCGCGAACGACGCGGGCGTGACGTCGGCCAGGTCGGTGCCGGTCAGCACGTAGCCGGGGGCGGGGGAGCCGACCTCCGGGAGCCGGCCGACGGTGTGGACGGGGGTGCCGCGCAGGGTGATCTCAGTCATCGTCAGACCATAGCGTCTCGGTCGCCGCGGCGGCAGGACCTCCGCTGCGTCGGCGACCCTCGGCGCACCCCTGCGGGTCCGGCCCGGGCGCCGGGCGATCGGCCCGCCTCGGCGCAGCCGGTGGTATCGTGCCGCCCGCCCGTACCACGAGGAGGACCCTGTGCCCCTGGACCCCACCCGCCCCCTGACCGTGGGGCGTCGGGTGTCGAGCCTGCGCCGCCGTGCCCGGCAGGCGGCGGCCCCGGTGGTGATCCTGGGCTGCTTCTACACGTTCCCGGTCGCCACCGACGTCGAGCTGCCGGCCCGCAGCCTGCTCTCGGTGCCGCTGCTGGTCGTCCTGGCGGCGGTGGTGGTCGCCGAGCTGCGCCGTCACGGCGACCGGGTGGGCCGGCTGGTCCAGGTCTTCATCGGGGTCGTCGCGCTGCTCGCGCTCTCCTGCTACGCCGTCGCGACCCATCACCCCGGACAGTTCGAGGGGCTGGTGACCAGGACCGACGCGCTCTACTTCACCGTGACCACCATCACCACCGTCGGGTACGGCGACATCCACGCCAGCGGGCAGGCGGCCCGGGCGCTGGTGACCGCGATGATGGTCTTCGACGTGGTGTTCCTGGGGGCACTCGGGTCCACCATCTGGGACCGGTTCCGGGCCGAGCGGACGCCGCAGCCCGCCGACAGGAAGGACACGCCGTGAGCGACCCGCACGAGGTCGACGGCCAGGTCTCCGGACGGATCGTGGCGGTGGCGACCGGCTACGGCCTCGTCGCGGGAGCGGTCGCCTGCGGCACCTTCTTCCTGATGCGGCAGGTGCAGCACCTGGTGTGGGGCGAGCGGACCCAGTGGTGGTACGTCTTCCTCGTGGTGTGCGTGGGTGGCGCCCTCATCGCCGCCACCCGTCGAGCCGGGCTGGAGGCCGATGTCGACGACCAGCTCGACCCGCAGGCGGCCCGGTCGGCGCAGTGGCGCCGGATCGGCGTGCTGGGCCTGTCGGCGGTGGTCGCGGTCGGGTTCGGCGGTGCGGTCGGGCCAGAGGCAGGGCTCATCGCCGTCGTCACCGAGCTCTCGCTGCTCGTCCGGGACCGGATCGCGCGGACCCGGGCCGAGGCCGACCTGATCACCGAGGCCGGCGGCGCCGCCGCCCTCGCCGGCCTCTACGCCTCGCCGCCGGCGGGGGCCGCCTACCGAGACGGCGCCGTCGGTCGGCTGCCGGTCCTGGCCGCGTCGCTGTCGGGGTTCGTCGGGTTCGTGGTGACCTGGCACCTGCTGGGCCTGGAGACCCATGCGCTCGAGGTGCCCGAGGGACCGGCCGGCGGCGGGCTCCCCAGCGCCTGGGTCGTCGCCGCGGCGGTGCTGGGCGCCGCAGCGGGGTGCGGCTACCTGCTGGTGCGCCACAGCCTTCTCCGGCTGGCCGCCCGGCTGGGTCCGCCCGCGCGGCAGACCATGATCGGCTCCGTGGCGCTCGCGGCGCTGCTGGCCGCGTTCCCGGTGCTGCGGTTCTCCGGCCACGACGACTTCCCGGTGCTCACGGCGTGGGTCGTCGCCGGGT
>JBHAES010000317.1:0-22850 GCA_041855725.1 Actinomycetota bacterium | reverse complement strand
CTCCTCGCTCACCGGGGCCGGGACGTCCGGGGCCGTCCAGCCACGCTCGTTGGCGATCCTGAGGCCCACCAGCGAGGCGCCGCCGGCGGCGGGGCCCTCGTCGGCACGGCCGTCGGGGAAGCCGGCGATGACCCGCTCGGCCTCCTTCCAGCTGGTGAGGGTGGCCCCGCGGGTCGAGCGGACCTCGACGCCGGCCTGCAGGTCGTCGAGCAGCTGCGTGGCCTTCTCGGGGGTCATGTTGTCGAAGAACTCCCAGTTGACCATCATCACCGGCGCGTAGTCGCAGGCCGCGTTGCACTCGATGCGCTCCAGCGACACCGCCCCGTCGGCGGTCGTCTCGTCGGGGCCGATGCCGAGGTGGCGGCTGCAGGCGTCGAGCAGCGCGTCGCCGCCCATCACCGCGCACAGGGCGGTGGTGCACACGCCCACGTGGTGCCGGCCGGCGGGCCGCCGCTTGTACATGGTGTAGAAGGTCGCCACCCCCGACACCTGCGCGGCGGTGATGCCGAGCACCTCGGCGCACGCCTCGATGCCGGCCGGCGAGATGCGCCCGTCGACCGACTGCACGAGGTGCAGCATCGGCAGCAGCGCCGACCGGGGCTGCGGGTAGCGCCCGGCGAGCTCGCGCAGCTCGGCCATCGTGGTGTCGTCGATGTTGGTCGTACGGTCGGACATGTCGACCGACCCCGACTCGGGGAACCAGGACGTGAACTCGTGACCGCTCACCGGTCGACTCCTCCCAGGACGGGGTCGAGGCTGGCCAGCGCCACCACGACGTCGGAGATCATGGCGCCCTCGGTCATCGCGGGCGCCGACTGCAGATGGTTGAATCCTGGGTCGCGGACGTGGCAGCGGTAGGGTCGCGTGCCGCCGTCGGAGACCAGGTGGCAGCCGAGCTCGCCCTTCGGCGACTCGATCGCCACGTAGACCTGGCCGGCCGGCACCCGGAAGCCCTCGGTCACGGTCTTGAAGTGGTGGATCAGGGCCTCCATCGACTGGCCCATGATCTTCTTCACGTGCTCGTACGAGTTGCCCTGGAAGTCGTTGCCGACGGTCAGCTGGGCCGGCCAGCCGAGCTTCGGGTCGTCGACCATCACCGGCTCGCCCTGCGTGGCGGCGAGCCGCTCGTAGCACTGCTCCACGATCCGCAGCGACTCGTTCATCTCGGCGAGCCGGATCCGGAACCGGCCGTAGGCGTCGCAGGTGTCCCACGTGATCGTGTCGAACTCGTAGGTCTCGTAGCCGCAGTAGGGCTGCGCCTTGCGCAGGTCCCACGGGTAGCCGGTGGCGCGCAGCGGCGGGCCGCTCACGCCCAGCGCCATCGCCTGCGGCAGCTCGAGCACGGCCACCTGCTGCATGCGGTTGCGGAAGATCGGGTTCTCGTTGCAGAACGTGGCGTACTCGGGCAGGTGCTTCCTCAGCCACTCGATCACGCCGCGCAGCAGGTCGAGGCCGTTGTCGGGCAGGTCGATCGACACGCCGCCGGGGCGTACGTAGGCGTGGTTCATGCGGGTGCCGCAGACGGCCTCGAAGAAGTCGAGGATCATCTCGCGCTCCCTGAAGCCGATGGTCATCACCGTGAGGGCGCCGATCTCCATGCCGCCGGTGCCGACCGCGACGAGGTGGCTCGCGATGCGGTTGAGCTCCATGAACAGCACCCGCAGCACGTCGGCCCGCTCGGGCACCTCGACGCCGAGCAGCTTCTCGACGGCGAGGCAGTAGACGACCTCGTTGAAGATCGGCGCCACGTAGTCCATGCGGGTGACGAACGTGGAGCCCTGCGCGAAGGTGCGGTGCTCCATGTTCTTCTCGATGCCGGTGTGCAGGAACCCGATGCCGGGGCGCAGCGAGACGACGGTCTCGCCCTCCATCTCGAGGATGAGGCGCAGCACGCCGTGGGTGGACGGGTGCTGGGGGCCCATGTTGATGACGATGGTCTCGTCGCCCCGCTCGGCCTGGGCGTCGACGATCTCGTCCCAGTCGCCGCCCTGGGCGACGTAGACGGTGCCCGTGGTCTCGTCGGTCATCGGTAGCTCCTGCGGTTGTCGGGCGGCGGCACGACGGCGCCCTTGAACTCCACGGGGACCCCGCCCAGCGGGTAGTCCTTGCGCTGCGGGTGGCCCACCCAGTCGTCGGGCATCAGGATCCGGGTCAGGTGCGGGTGGCCGTCGAACTCGATGCCGAACATGTCGTAGGTCTCGCGCTCGTGCCAGTCGGTCATGGGGTAGACCGCCACCAGCGACGGCACGTGCGGGTCGGCGTCGGGGCAGGTCACCTCGACCCGGATCCGCCGGTTGTGGGTGATCGACAGGAAGTGGTAGACGACGTGCAGCTCGGCGCCCTCGTCGTCGGGGTAGTGCACGCCCGACACCGACACGCACACCTCGAACCTCAGGTGGGCGTCGTCGCGCAGCCGGCGGGCGACCTCGACGAGCCGCTCCCGCGGCACGAAGAAGGTGATCTCGCCCCGGTCGACCACCACCCGGTCGAGCTCCAGGTCGACGAGGGCCACGATGCGGTCGGCCACCTCGTCGAACCAGCCGCCGTAGGGCCGCTCGGCCCGCGGGAACCGGACGTGGTGGCGCTGGACCAGCCCGTAGCCGGACGTGTCACCGGTGCCCGACGACCACATGCCCTGCCTGACGACGACCTCGTCGGGGCGGGGCCCGGTGTCGGGGACGGCGACGTCGTGCGACGCCTCGGGGGTCTCGCTCATCGCATGAGCCCCTTCATCTCGATGGTGGCCGGCGCGACGAGCGCGGCCTGCTCGGCCTCGTCGTGCAGCTGGTCGAGGTGCTGCCCGATGGGGCCGAACGACTTGGTCTCCCAGTCGAACAGCTCCTTGCGCAGCTTGAAGATCGCGTCGATGAGCATGTCGGGGCGCGGCGGGCAGCCGGGCAGGTAGATGTCGACGGGCACGATGTGGTCGCAGCCCTGCACCACGGCGTAGTTGTTGAACATGCCGCCCGAGCTGGCGCACGCCCCCATCGACAGCACCCACTTCGGGTTGGGCATCTGGTCGTAGACCGTACGGACGATGGGCGCCATCTTCTGGCTCACCCGACCCGAGACGATGAGCAGGTCGGCCTGGCGCGGCGACGCCCGGAAGACCTCCTGGCCCCACCGGCCGGCGTCGAAGCGGGGCGCGCCGAACGCCATCATCTCGATGGCGCAGCAGGCCAGGCCCATGGTGGCCGGCCAGAACGACGCGCGGCGCAGCCAGCCGGCCACGCCCTCGACGGTGGTCAGCAGGATCCCGGGCGGGATCTGGTCCTCGAGACCCATCGGGCTCCCTCCTCTCTTCAGTCCCAGGTCAGGCCGCCGCGGCGCATCACGTACAGCAGCACCCACGTCAGGTTGGCGATGAACACGAGCACGGCCACCAGCCCGTACAGCCCCAGCTGCTGCGCCGAGACGGCCCACGGGTAGAGGAACACCAGCTCGATGTCGAAGACGATGAACAGCATGGCGGTGATGTAGTACTTCACCGGGAAGCGGCCGCCGCCGGCCGGCTGCGGCGTGGGCTGGATGCCGCACTCGTAGGTGTCGTACTTCGTGCGGTTGTGACGCGCCGGGCCGACCACGGCCGACAGCAGCACCGACACCACCACGAAGACGGCCGCCAGGGCGAGCAGCCCGACGACGGGCGCGTAGAGGTTCATGCCGACTCCTCGGGTCGCAGCTGCGCGTGGCTCATTCCTACCCTCTCCCCACCGTCGTCGCCCCATCCTGCGTGCCCGTGGGTACGTTGCCGGGCAGCTCCCATCTCACCACACCTTGCTCGCTCGTCATGCCGACGGCGCAACCTTCGTCACGGCGTTGATCAGGCGGTCGTAGACGTCGTGGCCGGGGTGGTCGGTGAGGTTGGCGAGCAGCTTGTGGACCAGCCGCATGAGGCGGCGGCGCGGCAGCCCGTACGTGGTGCACAGGTGCATCACCCGCGGGTCGCCGATCAGCCTCACGAAGATGCCGCCGAGCCGGAAGTAGCCGCCCCACTCGCGCCGCAGCGTGCTGACGTACGCGCGCAGCGCCCGCTCGGCCGACGGGGTGCCGAACCCCCGGTAGCGGGCCTCGGCGACGTGGTCGGCGGCGTAGCGGCCGGCCTCCATCGCATACGAGATGCCCTCCCCGTTGAACGGGTTCACCATGCCGCCCGCGTCGCCGACGAGCAGCAGGCCACGGGTGTAGGCGGGCTGACGGTTGAAGCCCATGGGCAGGGCCGCGCCGCGGACCTCGCCCACCCGGTTCTCGTCGCGGAAGCCCCACTCGACGGGGGTCTGGTCGAGCCACCGCTTCAGCAGGTCCTTGTAGTCGGTGCGGCCGAACGCGGCCGACGTGTTGAGCATGCCGAGGCCCACGTTGCAGGTGCCGTCACCCATGCCGAACACCCAGCCGTAACCGGGCAGCAGGTTCGACCGGCCCCGCTCGCCGTCCCACAGCTCGAGCCACGACTCGAGCCAGTCGTCGTCGTGGCGCGGGGAGCGGTAGTAGGTGCGCACCGCCACGCCCATGGGGCGGTCGTCACGCCGGGTGAGGCCCATGGCGAGCCCGAGGCGGGAGCTGTTGCCGTCGGCCGCCACCACGACGGGGGCGCGGAAGGTGCGCCCGTCCTTGGTGGTGACCCCGACGATGCGGTCCGTCCGCTCGTCGAGCACCGGCGCGGTGACGGTGGTGGCCTCGTGGAGCGTGGCGCCGTTGGCGACCGCGTGCCGGGCCAGCAGGTCGTCGAAGTCGGCGCGCGGGCGCACCAGGCCGTACGAGGGGAAGTCGTCGAGCTCGGGCCACGGCATCTCGAACGGCTCGCTGCGACCCCCGTAGATGCGCAGGCCCTTGTTGCGCAGCCAGCCGGCCTCGGGCGTGGTGTCGATGCCGAGGCGGATCAGCTCGCGGGTGGCGCGGGGGGTGAGGCCGTCGCCGCAGACCTTCTCGCGGGGGAAGGTGGTCTTCTCGAGCAGCTGCACGTCGAGCCCGGCCCGGGCCAGGTGGGTGGCGGCGGCCGAACCACCGGGACCCGCCCCGACCACCACGACGTCAGACGTGACCGTCTCGCCCATCGCCGCGGTTCCTCCTCGCCACAAGGTCGTCCCCGTCGGCGCCGGGGACCGCGGTCATCCTACGGGCTCGGTTCCGGCCCGTCGAACTGAGCCGGCGCGGCGCCCCGGCACGAGCCGCGGCACCGGTCGGCGGCAGCCGGCGGGGGACCTGGGCGGCGTCCACACCCACCGCTCGGGTGCGCCGTCACCTGCCTGGACCCACGCTCGACAGGTGGCGCGGGCCGACCCGAGCGGGCGACGGACAGCCGGTGATGACGGTCGGGAGCCGCCGGGCATCGGCCGGCCGACTCGCATACGACGGACCGCCGTCGGCTCGGCTACCGGCGGCCGGGTGGCGGGATCTTGGTCTTGCCAGCGGGGCGGGCCTGCCCGCGGGCCTCGGCGAGCTGGCGCTGCTGCTCCTCCTGCATCGCCTGCGCGTCCTCCATCGACATGCCGCCCTGGAGCAGCAGCATGAAGATGATGCCGGCGACCACCACCGACACCCACGGCGACCAGCCGAGCAGCAGCGGGCCGGTGACCCCGGCCATGACGTCGATGCCGCGGAACAGGTTGAAGATGAGGCCGGGCGGCATCGCGCCCATACCGGTCTGCAGCATGGGCGAGCCGTAGTCGGCGGGCTTGGCGGTGACCCACCTCACGGCGGCGAGCAGCCCCGCCACCCCGGTGACGAAGGCGTGGATGACGGCGTCGGCGGGCGACAGGTGGAGGACGCCCGAGCCGAGGCCGAGGAACGCGGGCACGGCCGCCGCCGACCACACGAGCGCCAGCGCGGCGGGCACCGTCATGACGGCACGGCGGATGTCCTGGGTCGAGAACGGGAAGGCCCTGGCCAGGCCCTTGGTGCGCGACAGCACGCGCAGGCTGCCGAGCAGCGGCACGAGGGCGATCATCAGCATCATGCCGGAGAGGAACGGGCTGAACGCGCCGAGGCCGAGGGCGCCGACCGCGTACGGCACGACGAGGCCGACGACGAGCAGCACGAGCGACTTCGGGAACCGGATGAGGCGCTGGAGGTCGCGCCACACGAGGGCCCCCGTACCGAGCCCGCGCCCCCGGGTGGGGCGGACGTGGCCGCGCTCCATGGCGTCGCGCTCGACGAGGATGTCGCGCATCAGGCCGATGTCCATGGCGAACATGGCGCCCTGCATGCCTGACACCAGCGAGCCGCCTGACAGCAGGCGGGCCCGCCGCATGCCGTCGAGGCGCCAGAAGGCGACCACCCCGCACGCCACGAGCAGCACGAGGCCGGCGCCGCCCACGATGGCGGCCATGCGCACCCCGAGCGCCAGGTCGACGCCGAGGGTGGCCCATCCGGCGGCGACGGCGACGACGGTCAGGAGCGCGGCGAGCCCGACGGCGCCCGCGAGCCAGGTGAGCACCTTCACGGCCCCGTGCCGGTCGGCGCCCTGCTCGGCGGCCGCGAACGCGGTGAGGCCGGACGCCCCCAGCGCGGAGGCGACGGCCCAGAAGGCGGCCTCGGTCATCGACGAGCCGGTGAGCGCGGCCACGAGCCCGCCGAAGAGGGCGGCCGCCACGCCGGCCAGCACGATCACGGCGACGAGGCGTCCGGCCAGCAGCCGGGAGCGCCGCAGCGGGGCGTCCATGAGCCAGAAGCCCTCGGCGGCCGAGGCCACGATCGGCCCGAAGAGGCGGGCGACGGCCAGCGTCGCGGCGAGGGTGCCGAACAGCGCGGCCCACGGCAGGAGGGTGCGTCCGGTCTGGCAGGTGGCCGAGGTGCAGGCGGCGGCCAGCCCCTGCGCCCGCCACACGACCGAGCCGATCATGGCGCCGATCATCGCGACCGCGAGCACCGCGACGTAGCCGTCCTGGATGATGTCCCACAGGTGCCGGGTGGCGCGGCCGCGGCGCCACTCCTTCATGAGGCCGCGCACCTCGCGCTCCGAGACCGGCTCGGTCTCGACGTCGATCAGGCTGTGGTCCCACACGGGCGGCTCGAACGCGTCGTCGACGGGCGGCTCGGGCGGCGGGGTCGGGGCCGCCGGGGTCTCGGGCGTGGCGGGCGCGGCCGAGGGCGTCGGCTTGGCGGCGGCCTTCTTGCGGGCGCGCTTGCTCATGCCGCGCCCTGCTCCCGGCCGCCGCCGACGTGGATGGTGCGGGTGGCGACCTTCTCCACCAGCGACGGCTCGTGGCTGGCCATCACGATGGCCAGGCCCTGGTCCCGCTCGGCGGCCAGGCGGTCGGCGAGCCACGCGACGCCCTCGACGTCGAGGCGCTGCTCGGGCTCGTCGAGGATCAGCAGGCGCCGGGGTCGTACGAAGGCGGTGGCCAGCGCGAGGCGTCGCCGCTGGCCCGACGACAGGGTGCCGGGGAGCTGGCCCGACTGGGCCACGAGCTGCACCTCGTGCAGCACCTCGTCGACGGCCGTGTCGGCGTCGGGCAGGCCGTGGGCGCGGGCGAGCAGGTCGAGGTGCTCGACGACGGACAGGTCGGGGAAGAAGTCGAGGTCGTCGATCACGGTGGCGAGGTCGCGGCGGATCTGCGGGCTGGACTCGCGCATCTTCTCGCCGCACACCTCGATGGTGCCCTCGTCGACCTTGTCGGCCCCGACGAGACAGCGCAGGATCGTGGACTTGCCGGCGCCGTTGCGGCCGGTGATGGCGACCGCCTCGCCGGGCCACACCTCGAGCGAGAAGCCCGACACGATCGTCACGGGACCGTAGGACTTCGAGAGCTTCGAGACCTTGAGCACCGGGGTGCGCTTGTTCGCCATGCCTCAGATTCTGTCGCACCGCCTGGGCGCCACCCAACCGGGCACCGGCTCGCCCGGGGCGGTCGGGGGCCCTGGTCGTCCTGGCTCGCCCACCCGGGTGGGTGGGGCCGTCGCGCCGGCGTCGTACGGAGCCGAGGGGCACCGGCCCGACGAGCAGCGGGCGGGGTCGTACGGGGACCCGGGGCGGGGGCGGCGCCGACTGTCACAGGTGCGTGAGAGAGTGGGGCCCGTGACGAAGGCGGGAACCAGGGCCACGTTGGCGAAGCGACCACCCGACGTGTCGGCGATGTTCGACCGCGTCGCGCCACGCTACGACCTGGTCAACTCCCTGGCCTCGCTGGGGCAGGACCGCGGGTGGCGACGCGCCACGGTGGCGGCGGTGGCCCCCGAGCCGGGCCAGCGCATCCTCGACCTGGCCGCCGGCACCGGCACGAGCTCGGCGCCGCTGGCTGCCGCCGGGGCCATGGTGGTGCCGCTCGACATGAGCCTCGGCATGCTGGCCGAGGGGCGGCGCCGCCAGCCGGGGCTGCCGTTCGTGGCGGGTGACGCGCTGGCGCTGCCGTTCGCCGACGCGGTGTTCGACGCGGTCACGATCTCGTTCGCGCTGCGCAACGTGAGCGACACCGCAGGGGCGCTCGCCGAGATGCTCCGGGTGACCCGGCCGGGCGGGCGCGTGGTGGTCTGCGAGTTCTCCACGCCGCCGCAGCGGTGGTTCCGGGCCGCCTACCGTACGTTCCTCGGCACGGCGCTGCCCGCCGTGGCGCGGGCGTCGGCCAACCCGGTGGCCTACGACTACCTGGCCGAGTCGATCCTGGCGTGGCCCGACCAGCAGGGGCTCGCCGACCTGCTCTACGCCGCGGGGTGGGGTGACGTGGCGCACCGCGACCTCTCCGGCGGCATCGTGGCGCTGCACCGGGCGAGGCGCCCGTGACGAGCGCACCCACCGGACCGGCGACGGGCTTCGTGCTCGACGCCTACGCGGCGCGCAGCTGCCCGGTGAAGGTGCAGAACCACTTCCACCCGGGCCTGGCCCGCCCGCCGCTCGACGTGGACGAGTCGCTGCAGGAGGCGTTCCTGGGCGGCACGAGCTTCAAGACCCTCGTGCTCGACACGCTGCTGAAGCGGTTCGGCGGCGAGGTGGTCGACTGCCGCGCCCTGGCGGCCCAGCCGTGGCAGGTGCAGGTCGACGCGACCTGCTCGGCGATGGCGGCCGGGGTCGACGTGGTGGTGGCGGGGCTGCTGCCCCTCGACGTGGCGGGGCACCGCTCGGGGCGCGCCGACCTCTACCTGCGCGGCCCCGACACCGCCGCCGGCACGCCCGGCTACCACCCGGTGCAGGTGAAGTACCACCGCATGCTCGAGCGCACCAACCCGGGCCCCGACCGGCCCCCGCAGCGGCTGTCGCGGCTGAGCGCCCCCCTGCTGCGGCAGGCCGTCGACGAGCCGGGTCTCACGTTCCGGGTGCCGTCGCGCGAGCCCGACCTGCTGCAGCTGGCCCACTACTGGCGGCTGCTGGAGGCGGCCGGGTTCGCGGCTGGCGGCGAGCCGTGGGCCGGGATCGTGGGCACCGACCAGGTGCCGTCCCTCGGCAACGCGCGGGCGGTGAGCTGGGTGCGGCTCGACGTGAAGTCGATCCGGACGTTCTCGCGCACCGCGGCCACCGGGTGGCGCAAGCGGTCGCCGCTCGAGCGCTACGACCACGAGCACGGGTTCCGGGTGAAGGTGGCGCAGGTGGCCCGCCGCCAGCTCGGCACCCCCGACGACCCGCCGCTGCTCGTGGCCCCGATCCGCGTCCGCGAGTGCAGCCGCTGCGTGTGGTGGGAGGCGTGCCGGCCGCACCTGGGCGACGACGACCTGTCGCTGCGCATCGACAAGTCCCCGCTCGACGTGCGCGAGATCGCGGTGCTGCGCAAGTTCGGGGTGTTCACCATCACCGACCTCGCCGAGGTCGACCTCGAGGGGTTGCTGCCGCGCTACCTGCCCGAGGTGGCGCACCGGCCGCACTGCGAGGAGCGGCTGCGGCTCGCCGCGAAGCGGGCCCGGCTCATGGTGGCGGGCGTCGAGCTGGAGCGCCTCACCGAGGGCCCCATCGACCTGCCGGCCGCCGCCGTCGAGGTCGACCTCGACATCGAGACCTCCGCCGACGACCGGGTCTACCTGTGGGGGTTCCTCGTCACCGACACCCGGACCCCAGCGGCGCCACGCTACGTGCAGTTCTCCGAGTTCGCCGAGCTCACCGACGGCGCCGAGGTGGCGCTGGCCCGCGACGCCATGGCGTGGCTGCGGGAGCTGGTCGAGGCCGAGGGGCGCGCCGGCGTCCGCGTCTTCCACTACTCCGACTACGAGGTGACCCGGCTGGCCCGGCTGGCGGCCGGCCGCCGCGACGACGACCCGCTCGCCTGGGGGGCCGCCTACGCCGACGAGGGGTTCAGCGACCTGTTCGAGGTGGTGCGCACCCACTTCTTCGGCACCCACGGCCTCGGGCTCAAGCACGTCGCCCACCACGCCACCGGGTTCACGTGGCGCGACGACGACCCCGGCGGCCTCAACTCGCAGCGCTGGTTCGACGACGCGGTGCACGCCGAGTCGCCCCGGGTGCGCGACGAGGCGCGTCGCCGGGTGCTCGACTACAACGAGGACGACGTGCGGGCCACGGCCGCGCTCCGCGCGTGGCTGCGGCAGGCCGGCCAGGGGTGAGCCGCCCGGCCGCTCGCCGCTCGTCGGGGTGACGGTCGCCGTGGACGCCCCGCCGCCGCGCCCCGGGGCACCCGCCGGCGGCGCCAGCCGTCGCCGACGACGGGCCCGCCCAGGGGGCGTGAGGGTGTGGCTCTGCCGCGGCCGTCAGGTCAGGACGCCCAGCGTCCAGCCGGCGGCGAGCCCGAGCGTCACCGCCAGCTCGCCGAGCCCGGTGAGGCGCAGCACGTCGACGAGGGCCCGGCCGTCGGCGCCGCCGAGCACGGCGCGCAGCGGGGCGACGAGCAGCGCGTACCCTGCCAGGGCGAGCAGCGCCCACCAGGTGGACGCCGCGGCCGCGGCCGCGCCGGCGGCCGCCGAGCCGGCGACGAGGGCGGCGTAGAGGTGGCGGGTGCCGCGCTCGCCCAGGCGGACGGCGAGGGTGCGCTTGCCGGCGCGGGTGTCGCCGGCGATGTCGCGCAGGTTGTTGGCCACGAGGATCGCGCAGGCGAGCGCCCCCACCGCGACGCCCGCCGCCAGGGACGCCCACGGCACGTGGTCGGCCTGCACGTACGTGGTGCCGCAGACGGCGACCAGCCCGAAGAAGACGAACACGAACATTTCGCCCAGCCCGGCGTAGCCGTAGGGCCGGGGCCCGCCGGTGTAGCCCCAGGCGGCCACGATGGCGGCGAGGCCGACCAGGAGCAGCCACCACCGCCCGGAGACGGCCACCAGCACGAGACCGGCCGCCGCCGCCACGCCGAGGCTGGTGAGGGCGGCCAGCCGCACCTGGGCGGGGGCCGCCGCCCCCGACCCGACGAGCCGGAACGGCCCGACCCGGTCGTCGTCGGTGCCGCGCACCCCGTCGGAGTAGTCGTTGGCGTAGTTGACGCCCACCTGGAGCGCGAGCGAGACGACGAGCGCCAGCAGCGCCCGCCCCGGGTGGAACGCGTGCCCCCACGCCGCCGCGCCGGACCCGGCGACGACGGGCGCGACGGCGGCGGGCAGGGTACGCACCCGGGCCCCCTCGAGCCACTGCGCGGCGCTGGCCACTCGACACCCCCTTCGAACCGCGCCCGAGGGCGCGACCGTCGATCTTGCCACCCGTCAGGTCGGTGACGGAAGCCGCGGACCGCTCACCGGCCAGGTGACCCGGCCGAGCGGCCCGACGTACGATCACCCTCCCGCCCCGCTGGGCGGGCGACTCCACGTACGACGCCTCAGCCGCCCCGACAAGGCCGGACGTCTTGGCGAGCCCACATGAGGAGCCCCTCACCGCCGGGTGCGCAAACGTTTCAACCGGGCTATCCTGAGACAGTTAGTTTCAGTACGTAACGAGATGCGTGATCCACCTGATGCCCTCCACCACACCCGTGCACGCCGACCTTGCCCGCGACGTCCGCCTCGCCGCCATGGCCTTGACCCGCCGGGTCAAGGACAGCACCACCAGCATCGCCCCCCACCTGTTCACCGTGCTCGCGCACCTGGAGCACGGCCCTGCCACCGCGGCCGACCTGGCCGGGCGCGAGCGGGTCTCCGCGCCCACGATGTCGCGCACCCTGTGCGAGCTCGAGGAGCGCGGCCTCGTGGCCCGCGAGGTCGACCCGTCCGACGCCCGGGCGAAGATCGTGACGATCACCCGGGCCGGGCGCCGCGCCATCGACGAGGGCCGCGCCGAGCGCGACCACTGGATGGCCGACCGGCTCGCCGAGCTCACCGACGACGAGGTGCGGCTGCTGCGCGACGCCGCCCAGGTGCTGCGACGGGTGGTCGAGCAGTCGTGAGCCGCACCTTCTCCTCGCTCGGCGTCCCCGACTATCGCCGCTTCTTCGTGGGCGTCACCACGTCGAACCTGGGCATCTGGATGGCCCGTACGGGGCAGTCGTGGCTCGTGCTGACCCAGCTCACCGACGGCGACGCGGTGGCGCTGGGCCTGCTCACCAGCCTGATGTTCGCGCCCACGCTGCTGCTGACGCCGCTCGCCGGGTCGTTCGCCGACCGGTTCTCGAAGAAGCGCATCATGCTGGCGGCGCAGGCGCTGCTGTTCGTCGACATCGTGCTGCTGGCGGCGCTGACCCTCACGGGGCACGTGGCGCTGTGGCACGTGCTCGTGCTGGCCACCCTCGACGGCGTCGCGGGCGCGTTCGACGGCCCGGCCCGCTCGGCGATCGTCTCCGAGATCGTCCCGGGCGACCGGCTCTCGAACGCGATCGGCCTCAACTCGATCTCGTTCAACACCGCCCGGTTGCTCGGCCCGGGCGCCGCGGGGGCGCTCATCGCCCTGCTGGGCACGGGCACCGTGTTCGTCATCAACGCGTTCACCTACGTGGTGCTCGCCTGGTGCCTGTGGCGGCTCCGCTCGGACCTGCGGCCCACCGCGGCGGCGACCCGGTCGCCCGGGGGCATGCTGGCCGCACTGCGCTACCTGCGCGACCACCCCGACCTGGCCCTCATGTTCACGATCGCCCTCGTCATGGGCACGTTCGCGTTCAACCAGGGCATCACCAACCCGCTCATGGCCACCCAGGAGTTCGGCAAGGGCGCGGGCGAGTTCGGGGCGCTCGGCTCGATCATGGGGATCGGCTCGCTCACCGCCTCGGTGCTGGCGGCACGGCGGCCCCGGCCCCGGCTGCGCCACGTGGTGGTGTCGCTCGGCGCGTTCGCCGGCGCGATGGCCGCCTCGGCGCTGGCCCCTGACTTCGTCACGTTCATGCTGCTGCAGATCCCCATCGGGCTGGCGAGCGTGTCGGTGATGGTGACCGCCAACGCGATCATCCAGATCGGGTGCGAGGCCGAGATGCGGGGTCGCGTGATGGCGCTGTGGGGCGCGGTCGTGCTCGGGCCGGCGCCCGTCATGTCGCCGCTGCTCGGGGTCGTCGCCGCCGCGTACGGGGCGCGCGCCACCCTGTTCGTGTGCGCGGCCGCCGTGTTCTGCGCCTTCCTCGGCACGATGACCTACCTGTTCGTGCACGAGGAGGCCCGGCTGCGCATGTCGCTGCGCCGCCCGTTCGTCCGCCTCGACCTCCACGGCGAGGCGGTGCACCTGCGCGGCTGACCCGCCGCACCCCGGTCGCGGGCGGGGTTCGCGAGCACGGGTCGTCGGGGTAGGGCACAGTGGGGGGCATGGCAGACCGCCGACGAGTCAGCTGCGTCGCCCACCGGGGCAACGCCTACGGACGACGCGAGAACACCCTCGCCGCGTTCGCCTCCGCCATCGAGATCGGCTGCGACTGGCTGCACGTCGACGTCCGCACGACGCGCGACGAGCGGTCGGTGGCGCTGCACGACGCCACCGTGTCGCGGCTGTGGCACCAGCCGGCGGCGGTGGCCGACCTCGAGTGCCACGAGGTGGCGTCGCTGGGGGTCGGCGACGTCCGGGTGCCGACCCTCGACGAGGTGATCGACCTCGCCGCCGCGGCCGGCACGGCCGTGCTGGTGTCGGCCCCGACGGTGCGCGACGCCCTGCGGGCCCACGCCACCGCGGCGGCCGCCGCGCCGGCGGGGCTGCGCGTGGCCTACCGCGGTCCCGTCGAGGCGATGCTGGCGCTGCGCGAGGTCGACCCTGGCGCCTGGCTGCAGCTCGAGCACCCGGGCGGCCCGCTCGACGACGACCTGCTCGCCCGGCTGCGGCCGTACGCGGTGACCGCCGCCTGGCACACCTACGACGTGCCGCTGGTACGAGCGGTCCACAGCCGCCACCTGGAGGCGTGGGCCGGGCCGGTCGACCACGCCGACGACATGGCCCGGGTCATCGGCCTGGGCGTCGACGCGCTGTCGTCGCCCAGGGTGCGGCTGCTGCGGACGATGGTGGCGGCCCACCGTACGGCGCCCCGCGCCGACGACGTGGCGCGGCCCGCCGCCCACGTCGACCTCGACCGGGGCGCCGTCGTCGCCCGCGAGCTGGCCGAGTGGGCCGTCGCCTACACCCGCGACGCGCCGCTGGGCGCGGTCGTCGCCAAGGCGCACCCGGCCGACGTGGTGACCGACGTCGACACCGCCGTCGAGCGCCACGTCCGTGGCGTGGTGGCCGCCGAGCTGCCCGGCCACCTGATGGTGGGCGAGGAGCTGGGGGGCCGTCCGGAGCCGGGCGTGCCGACCTGGTACCTCGACCCGGTCGACGGCACCACCAACCTGGCCAACCACGTGCCGTGGACCTCGTTCAGCCTGGCCCTGGCCGTCGACCGCGACCCGCTCGTGGCGGCGGTCGCCCACCCGTGGCTCGGCGAGGTGCTGCTGGCCACCCGCGGCCGGGGCGCCACCCGGGACGGGGTGCCGCTGCGGGCCGACGCCACCGGGCTGAGCGTCTTCCTCACCGAGCTGGCCGCGCACGCGCCGTGGCCGGGCATGCTCGACATGCTGGCCCGGGCACAGGCCGCGCACGTGACGCTGCGGGTGATGGGGTCGGGCACGCTCACGCTGGCCGGCGTGGCCGCCGGGTGGGGGCAGGCGGCGGTCGTGGACGCCTACTCCCCCATCGACCACCTCGCCGCGCTGCTGCTGGTGCACGAGGCGGGCGGGGTGGTGCGCGACGAGCACGGCCGCGACACGCTCACCCCCGAGCCCGGGTCGGGCGTGCTGGTGGCCGCCCGGGCGGTCGCCGACCAGGCGTTCGCCCTCTGGCGGGGCTGAGACTGGTCAGGGGGTCTGGGACGGTGCACTAGAATCCGGGGCGAAGCACACGTGTTCCGGGGTCGGTGAGATTCCGAACCGGCGGTGACAGTCCGCGACCCGAGGCGACTCGGCTGACCAGGTGGAACTCCTGGACCGACGGTCAAAGTCCGGATGGGAGGCGCACGTCGACGCTGCCGCACCGTCGGCGCCGGTCTGGGCGACCGAGGGGCGGGGTGTCGTGGCGGCTGCTGTCGTACGCCCCGGTCACGCCGACCCGAGGAGCGAGACGATCACCACCAGCACCGAGAGCCGCACCCGGCGGCGCCGCGGCCCGCGGGTGCCGCCGACGGTGCGCGCCTGGCTCGCGCCGACCCTGCTGGGGGTGGCGGTGCTCGGGGCGTGGGGCGCGGGCGCGGCCGGCACCCCCGCCTACCTGCTGCCGACGCCGGGGGCGGTGGCCGCCAAGCTGCTCGCCGGGCTCGGCGACGGGTCGCTGTGGCCGTACGTGGCCGCCACCACGCTCGAGTCGGTGCTCGGCTGCCTGCTGGGGGCCGCGGTGGCGCTGCCGCTGGCCGTCACGATCCACCGGTCGTGCTGGGCCGAGGCGGCCACCCGGCCGTTCCTGGGGGCGACGCAGGCGATCCCCGCCATCGCCCTGGCCCCGCTGCTCGTGCTGTGGCTCGGCTACGGGCTGGTGCCGATCGTGGTGCTGTGCGCCCTCATCGTGTTCTTCCCCATCCTCGTGGCGGCCACCACGGGCCTCGCCCACGTCGACCACGACATCGTCGACGCCGCCCGCCTCGACGGCGCCACGTCGTGGCAGCGGCTGCGCCACGTGGAGCTGCCGCTCGCGTCGCCGGTGATCATGGCGGGCCTGCGCAACGGGTTCACGCTGTCGGTCACCGGTGCCGTGGTGGGCGAGATGGTGATGGGCGGCGACGGGCTCGGCGCGGTGCTCACCGTGCAGCGCGACCGGCTCGACACGGCGGGGATGTTCGCCACCATCCTCGTGCTGGCCCTGCTCGCCTCGGCCGCGTACGGGGCCCTCTACCGGGTCGAGCGCCGCTCGGCCACCATCGCCGCACTGCGGCGCGACCAGGAGGAACGATGACCGCTGCACCGATCCCGCAGCTAGATCGCCGCCGGCTGCTCGGGCTGGCCGCCGCCGCACCGCTGCTCGCCGCCTGCGGCGCCACCCCCGCCCCGGCCGCCTCGTCGTCACCGGCGGCCGACGTGCCCGTGGTGGGTCTCACCTATATCCCCAACATCCAGTTCTGCCCGTTCTACGTGGCCGACCGCCGCGGCCTCTTCGACCCCGGCGTCCGGCTGCGCCACCACGGCGCCGACGAGGGTCTGTTCACCGCGCTGACCACCGGCGTCGAGGACGTGGTGGTGGCCGGCGGCGCCGAGCTGCTGCAGGCCCGGGCCGAGGGCATGGACCTGGTCGCCGTCGCCTCGTACTACCGCCGCTACCCGGTGCGGATCGTGGTGCCCGAGGCGTCCCCGATCCAGGCCCCCGCTGACCTGCGCGGCCGTCGGGTCGGGGTGCCGGGCCGCTACGGCGAGTCGTGGGTCGGGCTGCGGCTGGCCCTCGCCGGGGCGGGGCTCGCCGAGTCCGACATCAGCGTGCAGGAGATCGGCTACACCCAGCAGGCGGCGCTCGCCACGGGCAAGGTCGATGCCGTCATCGGCTACGTCAACGGTGACGTGGTGGCGATGCGGCAGGCCGGGTTCGCCGCCCGCACCGTCGACCTCGGCGACGACCTGCCGCTCGTGAGCATCTGTCTCGTCACGACCCGCGCCTACGCCACCGATCGCACCGAGGCGGTGAAGGACGTCGTGGCCGGCACCATCGCCGGCATCAAGGCCGTGGTCGCCGACCAGCCGGCCGCCGTGACGGCGTCCCAGTCGTACGTCCCGGGGCTGTCGGCCGCCGACGCCACCGCCACCGCCACGGCGGTGCTGGCGGCGACCGTGCCGCTGTTCCTCGACGACGACCAGTCGGTGTCGGGCGCGCTCGACCTGGAACAGTGGCAGCAGATGTCGGAGCGCATGTCGGCCGCCGGGCTGCTGGCCGAGCCGGTGACGGTCACCGACGCCGTGGTGCCCGGCCTCGCCTGAGGTTCCTCGCCCACCGACCGACAAGGCAGACGCACGTCCGCGGCCGGTCTGGGCGGCGACCGGGTTCCTGCGCAGGGGCCGTCGGCGGGGCGGCGTCCCGGGTCGTGGCCGCCTGGTCGGTGAGTCCCCTGGTACTGCCCTGGCGCCTGGTGGGCGCCGATGGCTGCTCCCTGACGTGGCCGGCGCCAGGTCCCCGCGGCCGTTGCCTGCACCGCCCGCCGCGCGGGACCGTGAGAGGGCTCGCGGCAGTCCCGCCGGGCAGGACCTCGAACGCCTGACGCTGCGCCCCGTGCACCACCTACCCGTCCGAGCTCCTGCGCGCTCCAGGAGGGCGTCTGTCGGCTCCCCAGCCGCGGCCGCTCGCCGGCGGTCGGGGCCCGTGGGGGGCGCTGCGCGTGGGCGGCCGTACGGGAAGGCGCCGCCGGGCGCTTGGGTGGGTGGCTGCCGCTGACGACAGACCAGGGCGGGTGCCTGTCGGCACCCGCCCTGGGGGTTGGGGGAACTGCCTCTTGGGGAGGCCTGCTTCCCGAGGTGGGACGGGCCGATGGCCCGCCCCACCTCTCAGCTCACTGTCGGCTGGCCTTGCGGCGGGCGACCACCACGAGGGCAGCGCCACCCAGCAGGGCGGACAGGGCGAGGGCCACCGCCACCATCGACACCGGCGCACCGGTCTTCGGCAGGGTGATGGTCGACCCCAGCACGGTGGTGGTCGAGCGCACCGTCACCGTGTTCGAGGGATCCTTGTCGGGATCCTCGACCGAGGTGACCGCGGCCACGTTGTTACCGGTCCAGGTGTGCGTGCCCGCACCCGTCGGGGCCGCCGGAGCGGTCGCCGACACCCAGGCGGTGAACGAGGCGCCCGCCGGCAGCGACGGCACCGTCCACGTCACGGTCCGGGTGGCCGCGTCGTAGCTGGTGGTGCAGCCCAGCCCGGAGCACTCGGCCGAGCCGGCGACGTAGGTCATGCCCTCGGGCAGGACGTCGCTGACGACCACGTCGGTCTGGGTGTCGTTACCGGTGTTCTTGACCTCCATGCCGAAGGCCACGCGGGAGCCGTAGTCGATCAGGCCGTCGGACGGGGTCACCGTGCCGGTGCCCACGTACTCGTAGGCGGTCTTGGTGATCGTACGACCCAGCACCCGCGGGGTGTCGAGGAACGTGCCGAACGAGTGCACCTCGTCCGACGCCTTGACCTCGATGGTCTTGGGCGTGGCGTCGACCAGGTAGCCGGCCGGGGCGACGGTCTCCTTCAGCGTGTAGGTGCCGAACTCCATGCCCTCCACCAGGAAGTGACCCGGACGGGTGTCGAAGTCGTAGCCCTGGTAGCCGGGCTGACCGGTGTTGTCGACCACGGTCCACGTGTGCGTCCCGTCGCTGAGCTGGAAGGTGGCCCCGCCCAGGACGGCCTTGGTGGTGGCGTCAGCCTTCACCCAGGCGGCCCGACCGTTCTGCTCGTTCTTCACCGCGCCGACCGTGGTGGCGGCGGTGCCGTCGACCACCGTGACCTTCACGGCCTGGCCGGTCGCGTAGCCGGCCGGGGCCTTGGTCTCGGTCAGCGTGTAGGAGCCGGCCGGGACCTTGGCGAGCTCGAACTTGCCGGCGGTCGGGTCCTGGTCGACCCACCACTGGTCGTTCGTCGAGGCGGTGCACGGAGCCTGGACGCAGTCGGTCACGGTGACGCCGTCGGCCGGCAGGTTGCCGCCCGTCAACTTCCACTCCGAGCCGGCGAGCAGCGCGGCGGTGGTGGCGTCGACCTTGGTCCACAGCAGGTGCTGCGGGGTGAGCTTGACGGTCTCGTCGTCCTCACCGGAGTCGGTGTTGCCGTCGTCGTCGGTCACCACGACCGTGACCACGTTGCGGTGGTCGGTGCCCGCGGTGCCCTTGATCACGGCGGTGTGGGTGAACGAGCAGCTCGCCCCCGGCGCCAGCTTGGTGCCGACCTTGCAGTCGTCGTCACCGGCGAGGTCGCCGAACACCGAGTCCTTCAGCGACGCGATGGTCGCCTCCTCGGCCGCGTTGTTCTTCACCGTGAAGGTGAACACCACCTCGGCGCCGGACTCGGGGACCGAGCCCTTGTCGGCGGTCTTGCTGATGCTCACGTCAGGCTTCACGTCGGTGAAGTCGACCTTGGCGTCGTCGTCGTCCTTGGCCTTGTTGCCCTCGGCGTCGGTCACGACGGCGGTGAACACGTTCACGTGCGCCTCACCCGGCTTGCCCGAGATGCGGCGGGTCTCCTCGAAGGTGCAGGACTTGCCCGGCTCGAGCACCGTGCCGACCTTGCAGTCGTCGTCACCGGCGAGGGTGCCGAAGACCGAGTCGGTCAGGGAGTCGACGGTCACCTTCACGTCGGAGGTGTTCTTGACGGTGAAGGTGAACTTCACGTCGGCGCCCGACTCGGGGACGCTGGTCGGGTTGGCGACCTTGTCGACCGTCACCGCCGGGTGCACGTCGGTGAAGGTCACCGTCTCGTCGTCGGTGTCGGTGGCGGGGGCGCCGCCCTTGTCCTTCACCACGACGGTGGCCACGTTGGTGTGCTTCGAGCCGGCCGCACCCTTGAGGGTGGTGGTGTGGGTGAAGGTGCAGGAGGCGCCAGCCGCGAGCTCGGTGCCGACCTTGCAGTCGTCGTCACCCTTGAGCTCGCCGAGCTTGTCGTCCTTCAGCTCGGTGATCGTGACCGGCTCCTTCGAGGTGTTCTTCACCACGAAGGTGTAGGTCACCTCGGTGCCCGTCTCAGGCACGGAGGTCTTGTCAGCCGTCTTGTCGATCGTCACCGTCGGAGGCACGTCCTCGTAGGTCACGACCGCGTCGTCGCTCGCGGTGGCGTCGTGGCAGATCCCGTCGGTGACGACCACGGTCGCCACGTTCTTGTGGGTGCTGCCCGGAGCCGCCGGAGGCAGCGTGGCCTTGTGGGTGAACTGGCACGAGGCGCCCGGGGCGAGCGTGGTGCCGACCTTGCAGTCGGCGTCGCCGGCGAGCGTGCCGAACTTGTCGTCGGTGAGCGACTTGATCGTCACCGGCTTCACCCAGGTGTTGGTCACGGTGAAGGTGTAGGTCACCTCGCCGCCGAACTCACCCACGACGCCCGGGTTGGCGTCCTTGACGAGCTTGACGGTGGGCGGCGTGGCGTTCTCGATGGTGCAGACCACGGTCTCGCCGGCAGCGACCTCGACCTTGTTGTCGGTCACGGTGCGGGGCTTGCCGTTGACGGTGCAGCTCCAACCGTAGGCGATGTAGCCCACGCCGGCGCCGGACGCGGTCTCGGACAGGGCGTAGGTGCCCGGCTCGACCTGCTTGCTGAGGCCGGTCGAGGTGGAGGCGTCAGGGTCGACCCCGGAGAAGGCGGTCGGGCCGTCAGCCTTCAGCGTGAAGTCGCCGAGGGTGGCGCTGCCGCCCGAGACGATCTTGTTCAGCACGAGGTGGCTCTTGGGCGCCTCCTGCCGGTTGTAGATGGTGCAGCTCACCGGGTAGTTGACGTTGGCGTCGACGGTGAACCCGTTCTCGGTGTTGGTCGACGGGACCGCGGCACCGGTGTCGACCCGGGTGCAGGTGGCGTTCTTGCCGCCGACCTGCTGCAGCTGGTAGCCGGCCTTCGGGGTCTCGACCACCGTCACCGCACCGGAGCTGACGCCGCCGGCGAAGGTGAGCGGGTAGTTCACGGCACCGGTCTGGGCGGCCGTGGTGCGCGACAGCGGCGACGCGATCGTGAGGCCCTTGGCCGAGGTCGAGGCGGTCATCGTCCACCCGGCCGCCGGGGTGGCGCCGTCGGTGGTGCCGGCGGGCGCGCTCGACGGCACGACCTGCTTGACGACCGTGATCGAGCCCTCGCAGTTGCCGAGCGCCAGCTCGCGCAGCGCCTGGCCCGCGCCCTCGTAGTCGTCGGTCTGGTAGTAGTCCGAGTTGAGGGTCGGACCGGAGATCGCACGCAGGTTGAGGCCGCTGTCGGCGTTGCTGACGCCGTCACCGACGCCGAACGCGACGACGCGGCTGCCCTTGGCCTTCACCGCGTTGGCGGAGAAGATGCCGTTCTCGACCTGCTGGAAGCGGGTGTCGACCGGGCTGTAGGTGGTGCCGTAGACGGTCGGGTTGCCGTCGGTGATGACGACGACCACGTCGTACTTGGTGGACGAGCTCGCCACGTTCCACAGCGCCTGGTCCCAGTTGGTGGCGCGCTCGCGCGACGGCTTGGTCAGGCCGTTGATCTTGGCCTTGACGGCCTCGGCACCGGCCTTGGTCGACACGGTGCTGAGCGCCATCGTGTCGTTGCCGGGCCCGTTGGCCGGCGACGTGGTGGCGAAGGTGTAGACACCGACCGACGACGGGGTGCCGGTGAGGGCGTCGACGAAGCCGTTGGCAGCCTTCTTCAGCTGCTCGAACTGCGACGGGGTCACCGAGCCCGACACGTCGGCCACGATCGCGACGCTGATGCCGCACTTGGCCGGGAAGGACGGGTTGTTGCGCGACTGCTGCCACACGCCGCCCGACGCGGTGGTGGTGCGCGTGTTGTTCATGAAGTCGGTGCCCGACACGTAGGTCTGGCCCGGCTTCATGGGCTCGGTGCGGAAGACGTAGTCCTCGCTGGCGCCGTCGGTGCCGAGCGAGCGGTTGACGAAGTAGCCCGACGGCGCCGAGATCTGCTTCACGTAGAAGCGACGGTCGTAGTTGGACCCCTCGGTGCCCGTGTCGGGCACGACGAACGAGCAGTCCCCGTTGGCGTCGGACGTGCAGGTGGCCCAGCCCGCGCCGCCGTCGGCGGTCGCAGAGTCGGACGCGTTGGCGTAGAGCCCGAGCTTGACGCCGGCCAGGTTGCCGACGGTGGTGGCGGCGGTACGGTTGCCGCCGGTCTTGACGGTGATGACCGACGTGCTACGCGTCGGGGACGGCACCGCAGCCTCGGCGGTGGGGACGAGGCTCGACGTGAGCACCCATCCCATCACCACCAGCACTGCGAGCAGCCGTCTGCTGCCCTTGCGGACGTCGATCCACCTGTGCACAGGCGTGCTGAACATCCAAAACCTCATTCCCCAAGAAGTTTCCCCAAGTGCCCATACTCTGGGCCCCATGGGCGGGAACTTAGCACCGGTGGCGGCTCAGGCGCTGCGGTCGGGCTCTGTCGGCCGAACTGCGGACAACCCATCAAGATTAACTCTTGATCAAGTCTTGACATGATGAGAGGTTCCTCATCAGGGTGGACGGGGGGTCGCGCCTGTGCCGTACCTGATCAACCTGTCACAGACCTGTGCGGAAACTTAACATCACATTAGGTGACCCGGTGGTACCCCCAGCGGGGCTCGAACCCGCGACCCGGAGATTAAAAGTCACCTGCTCTGACCGACTGAGCTATGGGGGCGATGCGCAAGTCTACCCATCCCGAGGGTGGTCGCACGCCGACCGCAGGCGCCCCGGACGGCCCCCAGGAGCCCTGGGCCACCAGGGTCAGCCGAGGCGCGGCCAGCACGGCCCCGACCCCGGGCCACCCGCCCCCGTCGCCCCGACGGACCCGACGGGCCCGCGCCGACGAGGGTGCGGCGAGGAACGGCGCAGCCAGGTCGGTCCCCGCCGCGCGGGTCCGGACCCTCGGCCTGGCCGGGCCGCCGCGCCACGTCCTGGGCACGGCGGGGAGGCCGCTCGAGGCGGCGCGTGGCAGGCTGGACGGCATG
>JBHAES010000316.1:0-7073 GCA_041855725.1 Actinomycetota bacterium | reverse complement strand
GTACGGGCGGCGAAGTCCATGCCGTGGGCGACCCGGACGTCGACCGGCAGCAGGAGCTGCTTGCCGTTCTTCGCAGCGGTCTCGAGATAGGCCTTGCAGGTCTCGACGTTGGCTTCGTCGAGGATGGAGGCGCCGACCTCGTAGCCCTTCGCCTTGAGGAACGTGTAGGCCATGCCGCCGCCGACGACGAGGGTGTCGGCGACCTTGAGCAGGTTGTCGATCACCGCGAGCTTGTCGGCCACCTTCGCGCCGCCGAGCACGACGACGTAGGGGCGCTCGGGACGCTCGGTGAGCTTCTCGAGCACGTCGACCTCTTTCGCCACGAGGGTGCCCGCGGCGTTGGGGAGGAGCTTGGCCACGTCGTAGACCGACGCCTGCTTGCGGTGCACGACGCCGAAGCCGTCGGAGACGAACACGTCGGCGAGGGCGGCGTACGCGGCGGCCAGCTCCTGGCGGGTCGCCTCGTCCTTGCTCTCCTCGCCCGGCTCGTAGCGGACGTTCTCGCACATGCCGATCTCGCCGTCGGCCAGGCTCGCGGCGACGGCGCGGGCGGACTCGCCCACGACGTCACCGGCGAGCCGGACCTCGACGCCGAGCAGCTCCCCCAGCCGCTTGGCGGCCGGGGCGAGCGAGTACTTCGGGTTGACCTCCCCCTTGGGACGACCGAGGTGAGCCAGCACCATGACCCGGGCCTTGGCGCCGAGCAGCGCCTTCAGCGTCGGCAGCGCGGCGCGGATGCGGCCGTCGTCGGTGATCGTGTCACCGTCGAGCGGCACGTTGAAATCGCAGCGGATGAGCACTCGCTTGCCGGCGAGGTCACCCAGGTCAGAGACGGACTTCACCGTCGGTCCTCCTTCGGGTAGTGGGCTGGGTCAGATCTTCGACGCCACCAGGGCGGCCAGGTCGACGAGCCGGTTGGAGTAGCCCCACTCGTTGTCGTACCAGCCGACGACCTTCACCTGGTTGCCGATCACCTTGGTGAGCTGGGCGTCGAAGATGCACGACGCCGGGTCGGTCTCGATGTCCTTGGACACGATCGGGTCGTCGGTGTAGACGAGCTTGCCCTTGAGGGCGCCCTCGGCCGCAGCCTTCTTCACGATCTCGTTGACCTCCTCGACCGTGGTCTCGCGGACGGCCTCGAAGGTGAGGTCGGTGGCGGAGCCGGTCGGGGTCGGCACGCGCATGGCGTAGCCGTCGAGCTTGCCCTTGAGCTCGGGGAGCACGAGGGCGACGGCCTTGGCGGCGCCGGTGGTGGTGGGCACCATGTTGAGGGCCGCGGCGCGCGAGCGACGCAGGTCCTTGTGCGGGCCGTCCTGCAGGTTCTGGTCCTGCGTGTAGGCGTGGATCGTGGTCATGAGGCCCTTGACGATGCCCAGGCCGTCGTTGAGCGCCTTCGCCATGGGGGCGAGGCAGTTCGTGGTGCACGACGCGTTGGACAGGATGTGGTGGGCGGCCGGGTCGTACAGGGAGTCGTTGACGCCCATGACGATGGTGATGTCCTCGTTCTTCGCCGGGGCGGAGATGATGACCTTCTTGGCGCCGGCGTCGATGTGGGCCTTGGCCTTGGTGGCGTCGGTGAAGAAGCCGGTGGACTCGATCACGATGTCGACGCCGAGGTCCTTCCACGGCAGCGCGGCCGGGTCACGCTCGGCGAACGCCCGGATCTTGTGGCCGTTGGCGGTGATCGACTCGTCGTCGTAGGTGACCTCGCCGTCGAAGCGGCCGAGGATCGAGTCGTACTTGAGCAGGTGCGCCAGCGTCTTGTTGTCGGTGAGGTCGTTGACGGCGACGACCTCGATCTCGGTGCTGCCGGAGGCGACGAGCGCGCGGTAGAAGTTGCGGCCGATGCGGCCGAAGCCGTTGATGCCAACCTTGACGGTCATGTGGTGGGGCTCCTCTTTCAGCGGGGCGCGAACCGCTCCCCGGGCCTTCTGGACTGGCCCCACCCTATCGACCATGGCCACCCTTCGGGGCCGCGGGGTGCAAGCCGCCCCTCGGGCGGGCGCGGACGGGGCGGGCGTGCGTGCGGCGGGAGCACCCGTCAGGGTGTGGGAGGATGTGCGGATGGCATTGACCCAACAGGTGAAGGCAGAGCTGGCCACCGTGGTGGCCGCCAAGCCGTGCGACCGCAAGGCGGAGGCGATCGCCATGCTGCGTTTCGCCGGCTCCCTCCACCTGCAGGCCGGTCGGCTCACGGTCGAGGCCGAGCTCGACACCGGGGCGGCGGCCCGCCGGCTGCGGACGATCGTCGCCGAGGTCTACGGCCTCAGCAGCGACCTGCTCGTCGTCAACGCCTCGGGGCTGCGCCGCTCGACCCGCTACGTGGTGCGCGTGGCGAAGGACGGCGAGGCCCTCGCCCGCCAGACCGGCCTCGTCGACCACCGGGGCCGCCCCGTGCGCGGGCTCCCGCCGGCCCTCGTGGGCGGTGCCGTCTGCGACGCGGTGGCGGCGTGGCGCGGCGCGTTCCTCGCCCACGGGTCCCTCACCGAGCCGGGCCGCTCCATGTCGATGGAGGTGACGTGCCCCGGCAGCGAGGCGGCGCTGGCGCTGGTGGGCGCCGCCCGCCGGCTCGGGGTGAGCGCGAAGGCCCGCGACGTGCGCGGGGTCGACCGGGTCGTGATCCGCGACGGCGACGCCATCGCCGCCATGCTCGCCCGCCTCGGCGCCCACCAGACCATGCTGACGTGGGAGGAGCGCCGGATCCGTCGCGAGGTGCGCGCCACCGCCAACCGGCTCGCCAACTTCGACGACGCCAACCTGCGCCGCTCGGCCAAGGCAGCCGTCGCCGCCGGCGCCCGGGTGCAGCGGGCGCTGGAGATCCTGGGCGACGACGTGCCCGAGCACCTGCGCTCGGCCGGCCTGCTGCGCCTCGCCCACAAGCAGGCGTCGCTGGAGGAGCTGGGCGCCAAGCACGACCCGCCCCTCACCAAGGACGCGGTCGCCGGCCGGATCCGGCGCCTGCTCGGCACCGCCGACCGCAAGGCGGCCGAGCTGGGCATCCCGGGCACCGACGCCGCCCTGCCCGACGACCTCGACGACTGACCCCCCGACGTCCCCGCGGCGCAGCGGTCCGTGCGGAGATGTCGTACGGGTGGGCCGTACGCGCGAGCGCGCGGCCCGTCGGCTCAGAGCCCCAGCACCTCCGACAGGGCGGCGGCGAGCAGCAGCGGGTCGTGGCGGGCGGAGCCGTCGCGCATGCCCATGCGGGCCGTGCGCACCTCGCCGCCCAGGCTCGCCACGTAGCCGTCGAGGCGGCGGTCGAGCTCGGAGTAGCGCACGTCGGCCAGCACCACGTCGAGCCGCAGCCGGGGGGCGTGGTCGGCGAGCACCTCGATGTGCTGCGACGGGGAGAACCCGTCGGTCTCGTCGGCGGCCGCCATGTTGAGGATGAGCACCCGGGTGGCCCGGGTGGTCACGATCGCCTCGGCGAGGTCGGGCACCAAGAGGTGCGGGATCACCGACGTGAACCACGACCCGGGCCCGATCACCACGAAGTCGGCGTCGTGCACCGCCTGCACCGCCTCCGGGTAGGCGGGGGGCGCCGCCGGGTCGAGCCGCACGTTGGTGACCAGCCCCGGCGTCTTGGCGACCGTCGCCTGGCCCCGCAGCACCGACGTCTCGTCGGGCGCCTCGGGCAGCAGCCCGATCACGTCGGCCTCGATGGTGAGGGGGGCCGCCGACATGGGCAGCACGCGGCCGTGCGTACGCAGCAGCCGACCCACCATGTCGAGCCCGGCGACCGGGTCGTCGAGCCGCTGCCACAGGCCGGCGATGAGCAGGTTGCCGATGGCGTGGCCGGCGAGCGGGCCGGTGCCGCCGAACCGGGACTGGAGCACGTCGGCCCACACCCGGCCCTCGGCGTCGTCGTCGCACAGCGCCGCGAGCGCCATGCGCAGGTCGCCGGGCGGCAGGCAGCCGAGCTCGCGCCGCAACCGCCCCGAGGAGCCGCCGTCGTCGGCTACCGTGACGATGGCGGTGAGCCGGTCGGTGATGCGCCGCAGCGCCGACAGCGACGCGTACAGGCCGTGGCCGCCGCCGAGCGCGGCGACCGCCGGGAGCTGGGCGAGCCGCATCACTCGCGGCCGAGGTCGCGGTGGATGACCTGCACGAGCACCCCGTCGGCCCGCAGCCGGCGGCCCACCTCCTCGGCGATCGCCGTGGAGCGGTGCTTGCCGCCGGTGCAGCCGATCGCCAGCTCCACCAGCCGCTTCCCCTCGCGCCGGTAGCCGCTGCGCATCGTGGCGAACAGCGCGAGCAGCCGGGTGCAGAACTCCTCGGCGCCCGGCTGGTTCAGCACGTACGACGACACCGCCGCCGACAGGCCGGTCTGCGGGCGCAGCTCGGGCACCCAGTGCGGGTTGGGCAGGAACCGCACGTCGACGACGAGGTCGGCGTCGATGGGGATGCCGTTCTTGAACCCGAACGACACCACGGCCACCCGCAGCACGTCCTTCTCGTCGCCGCCGTAGGCGTGGGCGACCCGGGTGGCGAGCTGGTGCACGTTGAGGTCGGTGGTGTCGACCACCATGTCGGCCGCCGCCCGCAGCGTCGACATGAGACGCCGCTCGCGCCGGATGCCCTCCAGCAGCCGACCCTCGCCCTGCAGCGGAACGGGCCGCCGCGACGACTCCTGCCGCTTCACGATGACCTCGTCGGAGGCCTCCAGGAACAGCACCTCGGGCTCGGAGCCCTGCGCCTCCAGCTCGGCGAACACCTGCGGCAGCTGCTCGAAGTCGCCGCGGCTGCGCACGTCGAGCACCACCGCCAGCCGGGTCACCCCGTCGGCGCGCAGCAGCGTCGACAGCGACGGGATCATGGCCGGCGGCAGGTTGTCGACCACGTACCAGCCGTGGTCCTCCATCGCGTGGGCTGCCGTCCGCCGGCCTGCCCCGGACATGCCGGTGATCACCACCACGCGCGGCGTGTCGGGGTCGCCGGGCGCCGTCGGGTCGGGCGCCGTCGGGTCGGGTGCCGTGGGGTCGTTGCGGGCATCGGTCACGGGCCCATCTTCGCACCCCGCGCCGACCGACGCCGCACCCCGGGACGGCTACTCCAGCACCTCGCCCGTGGCGGCGTCGACGCCGGGCTCGAGGCCGGCCGCCCGGGCCTGCACCGCGGCGACCACGGCCTCGGCCAGCCGCGGGCCGAACCCCGGCACCGCCTCGACGTCGGCCACCGTGGCCGCCCGCAGCCGCTTGAACGAGCCGAACACCTTGAGCAGCGCCTTGCGCCGCACCTCGCCCAGACCCGGCACGTCGTCGAGCACCGACTCGACCATCGAGGCGCTGCGCCGGCCCCGGTGGTGGGTGATCGCGAACCGGTGGGCCTCGTCGCGGATGCGCTGCAGCAGGTACAGGCCCTCGCTGGTGCGCGGCAGGATCACGGGGTCCGCCTCGCCGGGCAGCCACACCTCCTCCAGCCGCTTCGCCAGGCCGCAGACGGCCACGTCGGTGACGCCGAGCCCCGCGACCACCTCGGCGGCGACCGCCACCTGCGGCGCGCCACCGTCGACGACGACCAGGGCCGGGGCGTACGCGAACCCCTTCGGGGCCCGGGTCGCGGCGTCGACGAGGGCGCCGGGATCCGCCTCGCCGGCCAGGATCGCCCGCTCGTCGAGCAGCCGCCGGAAGCGGCGGGTCAGCACCTCGCGCATCGCGCCGGTGTCGTCGGAGCGCACCGTACGGACGACGAACCGGCGGTACTCGGAGCGGCGGGCCAGACCGTCCTCGAACACCACCATCGACGCGACGGTGTCGGTGCCCTGCAGGTGCGACACGTCGAAGCACTCGATGCGCAGCGGCGCGGCGGGCAGGTCGAGGACGGCGGCGATCTCCTCCAGCGCCTGGTTGCGGGTGGTGAGGTCGCTGGCGCGGCGGGCCTTGTGCTGGGCGAGGCCTTGCCGGGCGTTCTGGGCCACCGTGTCGAGCAGCACCTGCTTGGGGCCCCGCCGCGGCACCCGCACCATCACCCGCGAGCCGCGCAGGTCGCCGAGCAGCTCGGCGAGCACGTCGCCCGACGCGGGGGCGGCCGGCACCAGCACCTCGGGGGGCACCAGGCGGCGCCGCTCCTCGTCGGACGCGTCGGCGGGCACGAGCTCGGCGTACAGCTGCAGCAGGAACGCCTCCACCAGCTCGGGCAGGTCGCCGTCGTCGGTGCGGTCGGCGACCCAGCCCCGCTCCCCCGCGACCCGCCCGCCACGGACGTGGAACACCTGCACCCCCACCTCGAGGTCCTCGACCGCGAGGGCCACCACGTCGGCGTCGGTGCCGTCGCCCAGCACGATGGCGTTGCGCTCCGTCGCCCGCCGCAGCGCGGCGAGGTGGTCGCGCAGCACCGCCGCCCGCTCGAACTCCAGCTCGTCGCTGGCCTGCTGCATCTCGGCGGTGAGCCGCGCGACGATGCCGGTGGTGTGCCCGGCCAGGAACGCCGCGAAGTCTTCGACGATCTCGCGGTGGGCGTCGGCGTCGATGCGGCCCACGCACGGCGCCGAGCACTTGTCGATGTAGCCGAGCAGGCACGGCCAGCCGCTGGCCCGGGCCCCCTTGAACACCCCGGTGGAGCACGACCGCATGGGGAACACGCCGAGCAGCGCGTCGACCGTCTCCCGGATCGCCCACGCGTGCCCGTACGGGCCGAAGTAGCGCCAGCCCCGCTTCTTCGCGCCCCGGCCCACGAACACGCGCGGGAACTCCTCCGACCAGGTGATCGCCAGCCACGGGTAGGACTTGTCGTCGCGGTACCTCACGTTGAACCGCGGGTCGTACTCCTTGATCCACGTGTACTCGAGCTGCAGCGCCTCCAGCTCGTTCTGCACCACGGTCCACTCGACCCGGGCGGCGGTGCGCACCATCGTCTGGGTGCGCACGTGCAGCCCTGCCGGGTCCTGGAAGTACGAGGTCAGCCGCGGCCGCAGCGACTTCGCCTTGCCGACGTAGAGCACGGTGCCGTGGGCGTCGAGGAACCGGTAGACGCCCGGCTTCGTCGGGATCGCGCCCGGCTCGGGGCGGTACGACGACGGGTCGGCCACGACCGCCACCTTAGCCCGCGCCCGGCGGCCGGGGCCGGTTCCGGCG
>JBHAES010000315.1:0-9889 GCA_041855725.1 Actinomycetota bacterium | reverse complement strand
GGGCGGCGAGGTCGCGAGCCCGTACGGCCAGCGGCTCGGCCGTGGGGTCGTCGGCCGCGGCCTGCTCGAGGGCCTTGCGGGCGGCGGCCACCAGGCCCAGCGCTGACGGCTCGTCACCGACCGCGTCGTCGTCGCCGGACAGGGCGAGGCCGGCCCGGTGGGCGGCGAGCCGCAGGTCGTCGACGGACTGGAGGCGCTGCGCCTCGGCGGCGAGGGCGGCGTCCTCGCCGGGCTGCGGGTCGACGGCGGCGATCTCGGCGAGCCCGAACGTGAGCAGGTCGACCTCGCGGGCGCGGGCCTGGGACTCGGCGACGAGCCCGGCGAGCTCGGTCTGGGCGGCGCGGCGGGCCGACCACGCCGCGCGGTAGCGGGCCAGCACCTCGGCGAGCTCGGCCCCTGCGGCCCGGTCGAGCACCTCGCGCTGCCGCTCGGGGGTGCCGAGGCGGACCTGCTCGGACTGGCCGTGGATGGTGACGAGCGCCTCGCCGATCTGGGCGCCGACGGCCGCCGGGACCTGGACGCCACCCACGAGGGTGCGGCTGCGCCCGCCGACCTGTCGGGCGACGAGCAGCTCCCCGTCGTCGAGCTCGCCCCCGGCCGCCTCGACCTCGGCGAGCACCTCGTCGGGCACCGGGGCGAACCGGGCCTCGACGACCGCCTTGGCGGCCCCCGTACGCACCACCCGGGACTCGGCGCGGGCGCCAGCCACCAGGCCGAGCCCGGTGACGACCATGGTCTTGCCGGCACCGGTCTCGCCGGTCACGACGGTGAGGCCGGGGTGCGGCTCGAGCACGGCCTCGTCGATGACGCCCAGCCCGGTGATGCGCAGCTCGGTGAGCATGTCAGGCCGACCTGCCCGAGGTGGGGCGCCACCCGTCCACGCGCAGGTCGAACTTGCGCACCAGCCGGTTGGTGAACGGCTGCTCGGACAGGCGCACCATCGTGAGCTGCTGGGGCGACTGCCGCGCCACGACGCGGGTGCCGGGCTCGACGTCGAAGGTGCGGCGACCGTCGCACCACACGACCGCGGGCGCCAGGCTGGCAAGGTCGACCTCGACCACGGACCGGGGCCCCACCACGAGGGGCCGGGCGAACAGGGCGTGGGCGCTGAGGGGCACGACGAGGATGGCCTCGACGTCGGGCCACATCACGGGCCCGCCGGCCGAGAACGCGTAGGCGGTGGAGCCGGTGGGGGTGGAGATGAGCACGCCGTCGCAGGCCCAGCGTGACACGGGCAGGCCGTCGACGGTGGCCAGGACCTCGACCACCTTCTGGCGGGACGCCTTCTCGAGCGACACCTCGTTGACGGCGAACGAGCCCCACAGCCGCGAACCCCGCTCGTCGAACGCCTCGACGTCGATCGTGACCCGCCGCTCGGTGGTGTAGTCGCGGCGCAGCACGCGGCTGGCGAGCGCGGGCAGCTCCACCACCTCCATCTCGGCCAGGAACCCGACGTGGCCCAGGTTGACCCCGAGCACCGGCACGTCGTGACCGACGGCCCACTCGGCGGCGCGCAGGATCGTGCCGTCGCCGCCGAACACCACCGCGATCTCGGCGCGCGCGTCGCCCTCGGGGTCGCGGCCGACGGTCTCGAGCCGGGCGTGGGGCACGGCCCGCTGCAGCTGCTCGAGCGCCTCGGGGAACACCAGGCAGGTGATGCCGTGCTCGGTCATGGACGCCACGAAGTCGCCCGCCGCGGCCAGCGCCTCGCCGCGCCGCGGGTGGGTCAGCACCGCCACCACACGATCACTCACATCGCACACCCTATCCAGGCGCTGTGACACTCCCGGGGCCCGGCGGTCGCGGGCGGCCGGGGCGGTCGGGGGATCGTCAGGCGCGGCGCAGCCGCACGAAGAGCTCGACGTTGCCGGCCGGGCCGGGCAGCCGCGACACCCCGCGCCAGTCCTCGGCCCACCCCAGCGCCGCGGCGTCGGCCACCACGGCGTCGACGGCGGCGGTACGGTCGCGCTCGGAGCGGACCACGCCTCCCTTGCCGAGCCGCTCGCGGCCCACCTCGAACTGCGGCTTCACCATGAGCAGCGCGGTGCCGTCGGGCCGCAGCACGGCCAGCAGCGGCGCGACGAGGAGCCGCAGCGAGATGAACGACACGTCGGCCACCACGAGGTCGACCGGCTCGCCGTCGACGTGGTCGAGCGTCAGGTCGCGCAGGTTCAGCCCTTCGTGCACCACGACGCGCGGGTCGTCGCGCAGCTCGGCGGCGAGCTGGTCGTGCCCCACGTCGACGGCGTGCACCTGCGCGGCGCCGCGTCCGAGCAGCACCTGCGTGAACCCCCCGGTCGATGCGCCGGCGTCGAGCACCCGGCCGGCGACCGTCGTGGCGGAGTCGTCGAGCGCGCCGAGCAGCTTGTGGGCGGCGCGCGACACGTACGGGTCGTCGACGGCCGCGACCACCGCGCCCTCCCCCACCTCGTACGCCCGGCGCCGCACCACCGTGCCGTCGACGGTCACCTGGCCCGCTGCCACGAGCTCGGCGGCGCGGCTGCGCGAGCGGGCGAGCCCGCGGGCGACGAGCGCCTGGTCGAGCCGGGTCACGGTGGGCACCGTCACCGGGCCCGCTGCGAGGCGGGCACGAGGGGGGCGTGCTGGAGCACGGAGGCGACCTGCTCGTGGGCCGCGGTCAGCCTGGCGGCGTGCTCGGCCAGCGGCAGCTGCGACAGGTCCGCCACGTCGGCGCAGGCGGCGTCGACGACGGGGTCGCCGGTCTCGGGTACCTGGTCGCTCATGCCCGCAGCCTACCGACGCCGCCACCTCCCCCGGACCGCCGCCGACCAGGTGCCGGGGCGTACGGGACCTTCGCGCCCGCTCCGGTCAGGGGCGTGGGATCCGCCCGAGACGAGCCACCAGGTGGGGCATCGTGGTGGACGGGCACGGCCCCTGGGTGTCGAGCCCCGGGACGGCCTCGCCCCTCAGGTGGGACCGCTCGGCTGCTGCCGCCGCCTCGTGCCACGGGAAGTCGACCTGTACGTCATGAGCGATGAGCCACACCTCGAAGCACGGCACCGACACGACCCCGTGCCCCTTGGTACCACCGCCCAGCGTGGCGCAGTCCCGCAGGAACGCCGTGCGGTCGCACCCGTCGTGGTCCACCACGACCCACACCTCGTCGTAGGAGTCGAGACCTGAGCTGCGCCCCCTCAGGTCACGCACGACGCCCTCGGGGTCCCCGTTGACGAACGTCGTCGTCACGCGGATCTCACCCGAGGCCCGCTGCTTGAGCCCGTCCAGGTAGGTCTTCTCGGTCTGCTGCCCGTTCGTGACCAGCAGCACGGGCGTCCGCTCATCCCGCGGACGTCGGCGGGGCTGCCGTGGTACCCCCATCTCAGCCTCCTCAGCCCTCGGTGAGGACCCGACGGATCGGGCCGGTGTCGACCCTCGGGATCCCGCCGAACGCACCCACCAGGTAGCGGCGCTGCTTGTTGGTGGGCTTGCGGATGCTCCGGAAGTCCGACAGCGAGAAGAGCTCGCTGCAGCCCTGGTCGTCCTTCTCGCACAGCCAGACCTCGCCGCTGTCGAGCAGCTGCGTCGGGGTGTTGTCGAGCAGCGTGGGTGATGAGTGCAGGCTCGCGTCGAGCTCGTCGATCAGCAGCACCCCGCCCTCCTGCAGGGCCTCGAGAGCGGGCCCGACGGTCGCCAGCCACGTGAGGGTGCCCGCTCCCGCTCGTCGTGGTGGATCACGCTCATGGCCCCCAGGCTTCGGGCGACGGGGGCGAGGGTCTCGTGGTCGTAGCGCAGCGCGACGGCGAGGAAGAGATCCTTGGGCGTCGTGATCCGACCTCCGCGGTGGCGCCGCGCAGCGACGGCCCCGCCTCGATCGTGGGCTCCTTGTCATCGGCGCCCTGCGTCCGGACGAAGAGGCGCCGCCAGCGGGCTCCCGCGGCCCACAGCTCCTCCGTGGCGACGCCCCAGGCGTGCGCCTCGACCGCAGAGCGGTACCGCTGCTCGTCATGCACGAAGTCGACGGTGCAGCGGGTCGGGGCCAGCGCCCGCCCACGGTCGAGCAGGTAGGGCTGGTGGAGGAGGTACCGATGCCCGCGGACCGCGGCCCAGAGCCGGTCGATCGCGTCGAGGAAGGTGGACGTGCCTGACGCGTTGGCTCCGTAGCGGGCGGCTACCCGCCGGGTCGCGTCCGGCCAGGAGCCACCTGGGCCCAGGGTGAGGGTCCGCAGGTGCTGGCGGACCAGGTCGAGGGACCTGCTCCTCGGTGAAGCAGCGGACGTTCGCGACCGAGCAGCGAGCAGCACACGCGCAGCGCAGCACGAGCCACGACCAACCGGGATACCCTTCCCAGACCGGGACCCTCGTGGGAGCCGGTGTCTCGTCAGTCGTCGCCGAGGCCCCGGGCGGCGAGGGCGTCGCCGGTGGCCTGCGCGTAGCCGACGGCGCGGACGACGACCGGCCCCACCTGGGCGAGCGGGTTGCGTTCGAGGCCGCGGGCCCGGGCGGCGTCGCCCACCTCGGTGAACGTGCCGGCCAGGTAGGGGATGCTGCGCACCATCACCCCGACGGCGAGACCGAAGCGCTCCGGCGACAGCCCCACCCAGCGCAGCGGGCCGGCCGCGGCGACGAGGGCGTCGACGAGCACGGGCATGGGCTTGGTGGTGGTGAGCAGACGGCTGGCGAGGATCGCCAGCACCAGGTTGGCGGCCAGCACCAGGCCCCCGGCCGGGTCGCCCAGCACGGCCTGCCATGCCGCGACGAGCGCGATGAAGGCGAGCACCCCCCACGGCAGCCGCAGCGCCGCCGCGCGCCCCGCGCCGGCGAGCAGGCACCCGACCACGACGAGCGAGGCCAGGGTCAGCCACCAGACCCGGGCTACCAGGGCCGGCACGCTGAGGCTCAGCACCAGCAGGTACAGCCAGCCCACGCCCACCCGCTCGAGCCTGGCACCGTTGGGCTCGAAGCGTCCGAACAGGCCGTCAGACCCTCTCATCGGCGCCTCGCACCAGGGCCCGGTAGGCGGCCACCGCCGTGGCGGGGTCGGCGTCGACGACCACCCGGCCGTCGTCGACCACCAGCACCCGCTCGGTGTCGAGGGCGTGGTCGAGGTCGTGGCTGGCGAGCAGCACCTGCTGCGGGAGGGCGGCGATCGCGGTCCGCACCAGGTCGCGGTTGCGCAGGTCGAGCAGGGTGGTCGGCTCGTCGAGCACCAGCACCTCGGGCTCGACGGCCAGCACCGACGTGAGCGCCACGAGCTGGCGTTCGCCGCCCGACAGGTCGTAGACCGAGCTGCGGGCCACTCGGCCCAGGCCCCGCTCTTCCAGCAGCGCGAGCGCGCGGGCCGTACGCTCGCGACGGTCACGCACCGTACGCCGCAGGCTGAGCTCCACGTCCTCGATCGGCGTGGGCATGACGAGCTGGGCCAGCGGGTCGGTGAACACGAAGCCGACGCGGCGCCGCACCTGGCGGCCGTCACGCACCGTGTCGAGGTCGTCGACGCTCACCGTGCCCCGGGTCGGCACGGTGAGCCCGTTGACGAGCCGCAGCAGGGTCGACTTGCCAGACCCGTTCGCCCCGATGATGCCGATGCGCCGCTCGCCGAGGGTGAGGTCGACACCGGAGAGCACCCGCCGCAGGCCACCCTGCGACGGCACCTCGACGTCGACCTGGCGGAAGCGGATCACCGCAGGGTCTGCACCGTGACGGTCCCGACCGGTCGGCCCTGGAGCGCGGGGAACGCCCGGTGGACCATGGCGGCGACCGTGCCCGCGAGCACGGCCTTGGCCAGGTCGCCGGGAAGGAACCGGACCTGGTAGACGGTGGCCTCGACCAGCCCCCACTTCAGGTTGACCATCATGCCGGCGGCGCCCAGTCCCAGGATGACGACCACGTCGACGAGGTAGGCGCCGACGCAGAACGCCAGCGCGTGCCAGCGCTGCGGCAGCCGCGTCAGCACCTGACGGCTGAGGACACCGACGAGCAGCGCCGCCAGGGGGAAGGACAGCAGGTAGCCTGCGCCGCCGCCGGCGAGGCTGCCGAGGCCGCTGCCGCCCTGGGCGAACACGGGCAGGCCGCCGAGACCGACCACCAGGTAGAGAGCGACGGCGGCGAAGCCGCGCGCCGGACCGAGCACGAGGCCGGTGAGCAGCACGGCGAAGGTCTGGAGCGTGATCGGGACCGGCCCGACGGGCACCCCCGGCGTGATGGACGCCGCCGCGACGAGGGCGGCGAAGACGGCGACGAGGGCGGTGTCACGGATCGGGCTGGAGGCTCTCACGCGGGGGTCCTTTCAAGCGGTCTCGCCCCCGACCCTACCGTCCAGGGTCCCGGTCGGTGGTGCGGGGCTCATGCCAGCAGCTCGAGGACGGGAGCGGTGTCGAGGGTGTCGCCGGCGTCGGCGGCGGTCCAGGCGGCTCGCGCGGCGGCCCACAGCAGCTCGAGGCGGTGGTGCTCGTCGCCGGGCGCCTCGACCCCGGGAGCGGGACGAAGCTGCCCCTCGGCGACGGTGACCAGTCCCGGCACCTCGCCGACCGCCGGCTGCAGCAGGCCGCGCAGGTCACCGGCGACGTACGTGGGCCGGCACTGGGGCGGGGCCGCGAGCAGGTCGGCGGGGCCGTGGGAGCCCGACAGCACGAACAACGAGTCCATCCCCACGCGGCACGCCCCCTCGATGTCGGTGTCGAGGCGGTCGCCGACGAAGATCGGGCGGGTCGCGCCGAGCCGCCGTACGGTCTCGTCGAGCAGCGGCCGGTACGGCTTGCCGGCCATGATCGGCCGCTGGGTGGGCAGCACCTCGCCGATGGCGTCGAGGATGGCACCCAGACCGATCGCCAGGCCCCGGTCGGTGGGCCTGGTCCGGTCGGGGTTGCACCCGTACCAGACGGCGCCCCCCTGCACCGCGAACGCCGCCTCGTTCATCTCCTCCCAGCGCAGCGCCGGGGCGAAGCCCACGACGACGGCCGCCGGCCGGTGGGTCGCGTCGGGTACCGGGCGCAACCCGACCGCCCGGATCTCGTCGGCGAGCGGCTCGGTGCCGGCCACCAGCACCGTCGCGCCCGCCGGGAGCTGGTCGGCCATCAACCGGGCGATCGCCTGCGCGCTGGTGACGACGTCGGCGGTCGTGGCGGCGATGCCCAGCGAGGTCAGGTGCTCGGCGACCGTGGCGGGCGAGCGGGCGGCGTTGTTGGTGACGAACCCGACCTGCACGCCCCGCTGCCGCAACCCGGCGATGCCGTCGGCCGCGCCCGGGATCGCGTCAGGCCCCAGGTAGACGACCCCGTCGAGGTCGAACAGCGCCGCGTCGTAGCCGTCGACGAGCACGCTCATCGCTGCTCCCCCGGCTGCGTCGCGGGCTCCGACGCCCCGACCGACTCGCCCTGGTCTGTCTGGCCGCTCGCGGCCGGCTCCGCGTCGCCCCCGGACCGCTCGTCGGCGCCCGGTCCCTGCTGACCCGCCGCGTCGGCCATGACCCGGTCACCGGACGGGTCCACCACAGAGATCTCCGCCGCAGCGGCGGCGCCCTCAGGCTGGCCCGCACCGGTGTCTGGCTCCGGGTCGTCGGGTGCTGTGCCCGCGTAGGGCCCGTCGCCAGCGGGGCCGGTGTCGTCGCTCGGGGGCGCTGCGTCGTCGGTCCGGGTGCGGTCGGGCTCCGGGTCGGAAGGCTCCGCGCCGTGGGGCTCCGGCGCCTGCTCGTACGACGCGTCGGCATCATCGTCAAGGTCGTCGTCCAGGTCGTCCTCGTCGAGGTGCAGCACGACGCCGTCGAGCTCGTCGAGCCGGTCCAGCGCGTCGGTCTGGCCCTCGGGGTCGAGCCTCAGGGCGGCCGAGAACCACTCGCGGGCGCCGGGCTCGTCGCCGGCGGCGAGCAGCAGGTCGGCGTACGCGTAGCGCAGCCGGGCCTGGGCCTGCCTCGGCACGACGCCGCGCGGGTGCTCGATCTCGTGGCGCAGCAGGCGGACCGCCTCGTCGCGCTGGCCCATGTCGGCGCGGACGCCGGCCTGCACCAGCCGCAGCTCCACCCGGGAGGCGGGGTCGGTGATGATCCGCTCGCCCTCGGCCACGAGCCGCAGCGCGGCCTGGTGGCGGCCCAGGGCCCGCTCGCAGTCCGCGAGCACCGGCAGGTAGTCGGGCGAGCCGTCCATGCGTCGCAGGGCCCGGAACTCCAGCAGCGCCGCCTCGTAGTCGGCTGCGGCGTACGCGGTCTCGGCGCACGCCTCGCGCACGAGGGGCAGGCGCGCCGCCATCCGCTTCGCGGCCAGCGCGTGCCGGTGGGCGAGCACCGGGTCGGTGTCGAGCAGCGTCCCGGCTGCCAGCAGGTGGGCGGCTACCCGGTCGGCGTGCTCCTTGCTCAGCGACTTGAGCTCGGCCTTCATCGACCGCGGGATCGGCGGCAGCAGCTCCAGGTCGGGGGTGTCAGGCTCGTCGTCGCGCCGCTCCAGCCCCGGTGGCACGTCATGATCGGGGCGCCGCAGCCTCGGCCCTCGGTCGTCGCGTGGTCCTCCCAGCGCGCGCCTGCTCGGCCGCTCCTCGCGCCCTCGCTGGTCCTGGCCTGGTCGGCGCCCGTCGCGCCCGCGCTCGTCGCGAGCCCGCCCGTCACCGCGACGATCTCTGGCTCCCGCATCGCGTGGGCGTCGATCGTCCCTGGCGCGGTCGCCGCGCGACCGGTCACCGCGTGACCTGTCGTCTCGACCGCCGTTGCTCACCCGGTCGTCGCGCCACGCCCGCCTCTGCTCGCCGTCGCCGAATCGAGCCCCACCAGTAGACCTGGTCTCGTCGCGACGACCGTCACGTCGCGACCGGCCCCCAGCACCTGGTGCCTCCCATCCCGCGCTGCGGCCGTCGTCGCGCCCTCGGTACGCCCGGCCTCCCTCCGCCCGGGGCCGCCACTGTCTGACGGCCGCGTCGCGGTCACGACCAACCCATCCCCGGTCGCTCTCCCGACGATCGCGTCGTGAGGCGCCGGCTCTCTCGGCGCGGCTGCTGCCTCCTCGCTCCCCGCGCGGCTCGTCCCGCCGCTGGTCGTAGCTCTCCCACCGGGGCCGGATCCCCTGCTCCCGAATCCCGCTCGCGCGCTGCCCGTCACCGCGCCGGAATCGGCCGTCCCGCCTCGCGTCGTCGCCACGCCCGGCGTCGCCATGCCCCTGGCCGCCCTCGCGCCACGACGTCTGGTCGCCGCTCCATGAGCGAGCGCGTCCCCCGTCCGGCGCAGAGCCCAGCGTGCCACCCCTGGGACCGTCACCCCGCGACGAGGGCCTTCCCCCGCGCCATCCCGCCGGCCGCGATCCGTACGGTCGCGCGCCCCGCGCCTCCCCGCGGCTCACCCCGGAACCGCCCGAGCTCCCCGGTCGTGCCCCCCTCTGGCGGCGTCGCTGACCGCGATCCGATCCGCCGTCGTCTCGCCCGCGGTGGTCCTGCTCGTTGCTGCTCACCGGATCATCCTCCCCCCTGTGCGTGATCGACGCAACGTCAGCACATGCACAACACCCCCTGGCTGGTCTTTCGACCACCCAGGGGGTGTTTGTATGTTCGGCGACGTCCTACTCTCCCACACGGTCCCCCGTGCAGTACCATCGGCGCTGAAAGGCTTGACTTCCGGGTTCGGAATGTGACCGGGTATTTCCCTTTCGCCATGATCACCGAAACTCTATTGAGATATGTCGCTTCCCGACCGTATCTCGGGAGCTGCACAGTGGACGCGTGTATCTAAGTAGTGAAACAAGCCCTCGGCCTATTAGTATCGGTCAGCTCCGAGCATTACTGCCCTTCCACATCCGACCTATCACCCGGTGGTCTGCCGGGGGCCTTACCAGGTTACCCTGTGGGAGCCCTCATCTTGAAGCGTGCTTCCCGCTTAGATGCTTTCAGCGGTTATCACTTCCCAACGTAGCCAACCAGCCGTGCTCTTGGCAGAACAACTGGCACACCAGAGGTT
>JBHAES010000314.1:0-2876 GCA_041855725.1 Actinomycetota bacterium | reverse complement strand
GCGAACGCGTCGCGGACACCCATCGCTGGTGTCGTACGTGCCATGGTGAGCACCTCCTCGACCGTCATCGTGCAAGGCCGGCGGCCCTTCCCGCGAGGCACATGAGGGGGTTCTCACCGAGCATCCCCGGCAGCCGGCCGCGACCCGCTCGCGCACTGCGGACCGCTGCGCGCGGGCCGCTCCCGGGTAGGTTGGGGCCGTGACGATCACGGTGCGGCCCATCAGCGCCGCCGAGCACCTCGGCTTCATCGAGCAGCGAGGGTCGGCGAGCTTCCTGCAGACCCCGGCGTGGGCGAGGGTGAAGCCCGAGTGGGGCTCGGAGCTGCTCGGCTTCTACGCCGGGCGCAGCGCCGCCGCCGCCGACCTCGTGGGCGTGGGCCTGGTGCTGCACCGGGCGCTGCCGGTGGTGGGGCGCACGCTCGCCTACCTGCCGGAGGGCCCGGTGCTCGACTGGTCGTCGCCGCACGTGGGCGAGGCGCTGGGGGCGCTGGAGGGGTACCTGCGGCAGCGGGGCGCGTTCGCCGTCCGGATCGGCCCCACCCTGGTGTGGCGCCGCTGGGGGCCGGAGACGATCAAGAAGGCGATCGCCGACGACCAGGTGGTGCGGCTCTCGCAGGTGCCGCCCGACGAGGTCGACCCCGCCGCGACGAGGCTCTACGGGCAGCTGCGGCACCTCGGCTGGCTGCCGCCGCGCCAGGAGGAGGGGTTCGCTGCCGGGCAGCCGGCGTTCAACTTCCAGCTGCCGATCGGCGGCCGTACGCCTGACGAGCTGCTGAAGGGCATGAACCAGCTGTGGCGGCGCAACATCAAGCGGGCCGCCAAGGTGGGCGTCGAGGTGACCCAGGGCACCCGCGACGACCTGCCTGCGTTCCACGCGCTCTACCTGGAGACCGCCGAGCGTGACGGGTTCACGGGTCGGCCGCTGGCGTACTTCGAGACGATGTGGGACGCGCTCACCGCCGAGGACCCCGACCGGATCCGCGTCTACCTGGCCCGCCACGAGGGCGACCTGGTGGCGGCGACCACGTGGGTGCGGGTGGGGGAGCACGCCTGGTACTCGTACGGGGCCAGCTCCGACGCCAAGCGTGAGGTGCGGGGCTCCAACGCGATCCAGTGGCGCATGATCACCGACGCGGTGGCGGCCGGCGCCACCGTCTACGACCTGCGCGGCATCACCGAGGGGCTCGCCGCCGACGACCCCGAGATCGGCCTCATCCAGTTCAAGGTGGGCACGGGCGGCGAGGCGGTGCAGTACCTCGGCGAGTGGGACCGGCCGCTCAACCCGGTGCTCTACCGCGCGTTCCTGGCCTACCTCGACCGGGGCCGCTACCTGGGCGTCGCCCGCCGGGCCGCCGGCGCGCCGGCCCGGCTGGGGAAGCGGGCGCTGCGCCGGCTGCTGGGCGACCCTGAGCCCAGGCGGGCGATCGACGACGCCGAGGGTGGCGACGCCGTGGGCCGCCAGGCCGATCGGGACGGGTCGATGACGCCGGTCGAGTCGGCCGCGTCGGCGGAGTCGGTTGCACCGGCCGAGCCGGACCAGCCGGCCGCACGGTCGGAGCAGCCCGTAGGCACCGACGGCCACGACGAGGCCAGCCCGGATTCGGGTGGCCGTGAGACGCCCGACCAGGCCGAGCCGCGTGCGGGGGAGGAGCAGGCATGATCACGCTGCGGGTCGACGGCCGCGCCTGGCGGGCTCATCAGCGGCGGGTGCTGGCGGCCACCCCCGGTCTGGTGCCGGTGGCGAAGGGCAACGGCTACGGGTTCGGCGTCACCACCCTCGCCGCCGAGGCGCAGTCGCTGGGCGTCGACGCGTTGTGCGTGGGCACGGCCGGCGAGGTCCGCTACGTACGCCCCGTGTTCGACGGCGACATCGTGGTGCTGGAGCCGTGGCGGCCGGGCAACCGGGAGGCGTCGGCGCTCGTGGGCGATCCGCGGGTGGTGCTGACCGTCTCGCGGGTGGGCGACCTGGCGCCGCTGGTGGAGCTGGCGGGCGGGGAGCGGCCGCGGGTGCTCGTCGAGGTGCTCACCTCGATGCGCCGCTTCGGCATCTCCGCGGAGCGGCTCGCCGAGATCGCCGGGCTGCTGCGCGGCGTCGACCTGGTCGGCTGGACGCTGCACCTGCCCATGCCCACCGGCGACGGCAACGCGGCCGAGGTGGAGCGGCTCGCCAAGGCCGCCGACTCCGTACGAGCCGCGCCGATCTGGGTGTCGCACGTCACCAGCGGCGACGCGGCGCGGCTGCGGGCCACGCTGTTCACCGAGGTGCGGCACCGGGTCGGCACCCAGCTGTGGCTGGGTGGCACGGCGAAGCGTCAGGTGACGGCCACCGTGCTCGACGTGCACCCCGTCTCGCGCGGCGACCGGATCGGCTACTGGCAGCGCGGCGTGCCCATGGACGGCCACGTGGTGGTGGTGTCGGGCGGCACCGCCCACGGCATCGCCCTGGAGGCGCCCACCGCGGCGCGGACGCTGCGGCAGCGGGCGGTGTCGTTCGCGACCGGCTCGATGGAGGCCGTCGGGCTCGCCCTGTCGCCGTTCACCGTGCAGGGCGCGAAGCGGTGGTTCGTCGAGCCGCCGCACATGCAGGCGTCGATGGTGTTCCTGCCCGGCAAGGTCCGGCCCCCGCACGTCGGCGACGAGGTCGAGGTGGAGGTCCGTCTCACCACCGCCACCGTCGATCGGGTGGTGCTCGAGTAGGCCGTTCGTACGGGCTGGTCGCCGGCCCTCCTCCCGGAGGCCGGGCCGGCGGCGGGCGGCGCGTCGGCGTACGGACCCTGCCCGCCGGCGCCGTGGGGTGGGCGGCAGGCGCCGTGCGCAGATGCGGGCCGGGCGGCGCAGCGGTTGTGGTGGTCGGACAGGTTCGAGCCGAGGGCGGC
>JBHAES010000313.1:0-4370 GCA_041855725.1 Actinomycetota bacterium | reverse complement strand
GCGGGTCGTCCGCGGCGACGCCCTGCTGTGGCCGCTGTTCGTGGCACTGCTGGTGGTGGTCGTGCTCGTGGAGGGGGTCAACGCGGCCGAGGTGTTCCTCGCCCGCGACGCGATCGGCGCGAGCCCGGCCGAGTACGGCCTGGTGGAGCTGGCGTCGGCCCTGGGCGGCATGGTGGGCGCGGCCGCGGCGGGCGCGCTGGCGACCGAGCCGGCCCGGGTCCGCGGCATGCTCGGTGGCTTCGCGGTGGCCTGCGGCGGCATCGCGGCGGCCGGGCTGGCCGGGACGTTCTGGGTCTACCTCGCCCTGCTGGTGGCCGTGACCGCCGGGTTCGGGGTGGGCCAGGCCGCGATCGGGGCGCTCGTCATGACCCGTACCCCCGACGCCGAGCGGGGCACGGTGCAGTCGGGGCTCAACGGCCTGCTGCGGCTCGGCACCGTCGTGGCCCTCTCGGCCGGCGGCACCGCCACCACCCTCGTGGGCCCGCGCGCGGTGTTCACGGCCGCGGGGCTGGCCGGTCTCGCCGCCCTCGCCGCCGCGGCTGCGGTCCTCGTGCTGCGCCGGCGCGACACCCCGCCCTCCCCCGAGGCGGCGACGCCGACCGTCGCCGGCACCGGGCACGACTGATCACCTCGGTGGGGTGCCTCGACCCCGCACCGGCTGGCGGCCGCTCAGCGCAGCCGCTTCTGCGACGCCCAGGCGGCGCAGATGGCGTCGTTGAGGTCGAACATGACCTTCTTCTCGTCGGGCTCGGCGTGGTCGAAGCCAAGGAGGTGCAGGATGCCGTGCACGAGCAGGTAGTCGGCCTCCTCGTCGGCGGTGCGGCCGTTGTCGGCGGCCTGGCGCGCGGTGACGGCCGGGCACAGCACCACGTCGCCGAGCAGCCCCGACGGGGGGTCCTCGTCGTCGCGGGGCGGGCGCAGCTCGTCCATGGGGAAGCTGAGCACGTCGGTGGGACCGGGCTCGCCCATGAACCGGACGTGGTAGTCGGTCATGGTCGCCTCGTCGACGAGCAGGATCGACAGGTCGGCCTGGGGGTGGATCCGCATCCGGTCGAGCGCGAACCGGGCGAGCGCGACGAGGCCGAGCTCGTCGGCGGCCAGGGCTGACTCGTTGTTGATGTCGATCATCGTGGTCCCTCCTCGCGTCGGCCCCTGGGCCCGTCGTCGGGTCGCTGCGTCGACTCGTAGCGGTCGTACGCCGCCACGATGCGCTGCACGAGCCGGTGGCGCACCACGTCGTGGTTGGTGAGCCGGCAGAACGCCACGTCGTCGACCCCGTCGAGGATGCGGGGCACCTCCCGCAGCCCCGAGCGCTGCCCGCCGGGCAGGTCGACCTGGGTGACGTCGCCGGTGACCACCATCTTCGAGCCGAACCCGAGCCGGGTCAGGAACATCTTCATCTGCTCCATCGACGTGTTCTGCGCCTCGTCGAGGATGATGAACGCGTCGTTGAGCGACCGGCCGCGCATGAACGCCAGCGGCGCCACCTCGATGGTGCCGGCGGTGAGCAGCCGCGGCACCGAGTCGGCGTCCACCATGTCGTGCAGCGCGTCGTAGAGCGGGCGCAGGTAGGGGTCGATCTTGTCGGTGAGGGTGCCGGGCAGGAACCCGAGCCGCTCCCCCGCCTCGATCGCCGGGCGGGTGAGGATGATCCGGTTGACCTGCTTGTCCTGCAGCGCCTGCACCGCCTTCGCCATCGCCAGGTAGGTCTTGCCGGTGCCGGCCGGGCCGATGCCGAACACGACGGTGTGGGCGTCGATGGCGTCGACGTAGCGCTTCTGGTTGAGCGTCTTGGGCCGGATGGTCCGGCCCCGGTTCGACAGGATGTCGTGGGTCAGCACCTCGGCGGGCCGCGTGTCCTGGCCCATCATCGCGACCACCCGCTCGACGTCGGCGGCGGTGAGCCCCTGCCCCGTACGGACGATCGTGACGAGCTCGGTGAGCACGCCGGCGGCGGTGGCGACCGCGTCGGGGCCGCCGACGAGGCGCACCTCGTTGCCGCGCACGTGGATGTCGGCGTCGAGCTCGCGCTCGAGCACCCGGAGGAACTCGTCGCGCGGCCCCAGGATGCTCACCATGGCGATCGAGGCGGGGATGGTGAGGTGGCGCTCGGCGAGCGGGCGGTCAGGGTGCGGGTGGGATGCGTTCAGTGCGGTCTCCTCCATCGGTACGACGCCGCCCATCGTAGTGACCCGCCCCTGGGCCGGCGCCACCGGTTTGCGGGGGCCCCGTCCTCGGCGTGCGGCGAGCACGCGCCGGTGCACCGCCCGTCGTACCGGCCCGGTGGTTCCGGACCCGGGCGGGGCGGCCGGGTCGAGGGTAGGTTGGGGTCGTACCCGACAAGGAGGCCGACGATGACCATCCAGTTCCCCGCCGACTTCGTGTTCGGCACCGCGACCGCGTCGTACCAGATCGAGGGCGCCGCCACCGCCGACGGTCGGCTGCCGTCGATCTGGGACGCCTTCTCGCACACGCCGGGCAAGGTGCTCGCCGGCGACACCGGCGACGTGGCCTGCGACCACTACCACCGCCTCGACGAGGACCTCGACCTGATGGCGAGCTACCACCTCGACGCCTACCGCTTCTCGATCGCGTGGCCACGGGTCGTGCCCACCGGCTCCGGCGCGGTCAACAAGGCGGGTCTCGACTTCTACGACCGGCTGGTCGACGGCCTGCTGGCCCGCGGCATCGCGCCGACCGCCACCCTCTACCACTGGGACCTGCCGCAGCCGCTGGAGGACGCGGGCGGCTGGCCCCGCCGCGAGACGGCCGAGCGGTTCGCCGAGTACGCCCGGGTGTGCGGCGAGCGGCTCGGCGACCGGATCACCACCTGGACCACGCTCAACGAGCCGTGGTGCTCGGCCTACCTCGGCTACGCGTACGGGGTGCACGCCCCGGGCCGCACCAGCCTCGCCGACGCGCTGGCCGCCGCCCACACCCTCAACCTCGCCCACGGCCTGGCGCTCCAGGCGCTGCGGTCGGTGGTGACCGGTGACCCGCAGTACTCGGTCACCCACAACCTGTTCACGGTCCGATCCGTCACCGACGACCCCGCCGACGCCGCGGCCGCCGAGACCCTGCGCCTGCTCAACAACCGCATCTTCACCGGCCCCCAGCTGCAGGGCGCCTACCCCGACGCGCTGCTCGAGCAGACGTCCCACGTCACCGACTGGTCGTTCGTGCGCGACGGCGACCTGGCGACGTGCCACCAGCCGATCGACGTGCTGGGCCTCAACTGGTACCGGCCCACCTGGGTGCGGGCCGTCGACCCGGCGACCAACCCGTTCGGCATCGGGGTCGCCGAGCAGACCCCCGACGACCTGCCGACCACCGACATGGGGTGGCCCGTCGACCCGTCCGGCCTCACCGAGCAGCTGCGCGACATGGCGGCCGAGTTCGATGGCCTGCCGATCGTCATCACCGAGAACGGCTGCGCCTACGACGACCCGGTGGTCGACGGCCGCTGCCACGACGAGCGCCGCGTCGACTACCTGCGCCGCCACGTGACGGCCGCCCACGAGGCGCTCCAGGCCGGCGTGCCGCTGGTCGGCTACTACTGCTGGTCGCTCATGGACAACTTCGAGTGGGCCCAGGGCTACTCGAAGCGGTTCGGCATCACCCACGTCGACTACGAGACGCTCGTACGCACCCCGAAGGACTCCGCGCTCTGGTTCGCCGAGCTGGCCCGGACGAAGACGATGCCGGCCTGAGCCGCACGGCGCGGCCCGTGCCGCCCGTCAGTGCTCGTCGCGGACGTCGGCCACGGGACGCTCGCCGAAGTCCGGGCGGGCGACGAGCCGCAGGATCGCGGCGGCCGCGTCGTCGGGGCTGGTGAGGCCGCCGCTGGTCGCCAGGTCGACGAACCGGTCGCGGGTCGGGAAGTCGGCGCCGCGGATGTGGGCCTGCATGTCGGTGTCGACCACGCCGGGGGCGACGGCGGCGATCCGAACCCCGGGCAGCCCCTCGGCGGCGACCGCCCGGGCGTGCATGTCGAGGGCGGCCTTGGTGGCGCAGTAGACCGCCCACCCGGTGATCGGGCGGCGGGCGGCCCCGCTGGAGACGTGCACGACGCGCACGTCGGCGCCAGGGGCCCGGGCGGCGAGCACCGCCTCGGTCAGCAGCAGGGGGGTGGTGACGTTGAGCTGCACCGCGGCCTGGACGGCGTCGGCGGGCAGGCCCCCGGAGACGCCGATCGGCGCGACGGTGCCCGCGTTGTTGACGAGCAGCACCTCGTCGGCGTCGGCGACGTGGGCCGCGACCGCGCCGTCGGCCAGCCATGCCGCCACGGCGTCAGGCGAGGCCAGGTCGACCCCCGACGCACGGGAGACGCCCAGCACGTCCCACCCCTCGGCGCGCAGCCGGGCGGCGAG
>JBHAES010000312.1:0-3715 GCA_041855725.1 Actinomycetota bacterium | reverse complement strand
GCCCGGCGAGCTCGGTGACCACCCGGACGACGGCCCCCTGCGGCTCCACCGACGTCACCACGACCGGGAGCCGGTTGCGGGGGCTGCCGTCGGGCGCGGTGGCGTGGAGGCTCACCGCGTTGGCGGGCACCGCCGCCCAGCCCGGGCCGTCGGTGGTGCCGTCGTCGCGGACACCGACGACCGTGGGACCGTCGGGCAGCACCAGCCCGGCGGCGGTGATCTCGCCCGCCAGCAGGTTCACGCCGGTGAGCTCGGCGAGGAACCCGCTGCGCGGCCGCGACAGCACCTGGGCAGCCGGGCCCGACTCCACGACCCGCCCGGCCTCGAGCACCACGACGTGGTGGCCGAGGGTGAGCACGTCGAGCAGGTCGTGGGTCACCAGCACCGCCGTACGCGCCCGCAGGTGGTCGCGCAGCAGCCGCCGCATCGCCGGCGCGGTGGTGGTGTCGAGGGCGGCGAGCGGCTCGTCGAGCAGCACGACGTCGGGGTCGATCGCGAGCGCACGGGCCAGCGCCACCCGTTGCGCCTGGCCGCCGGAGAGCTCCCACGCCCGTCGCCCGGCGAGGTCGCCGCAGCCCACGCCCGCCAGCCGCTCGCGGGCCGCAGCCGCGGCGGCCGCCCGCCGCACCCCGCGCGACCGCAGCCCGAACGCCGCGTTGGCCAGCACGTCGAGGTGGGGGAACAGCAGCGCACGCTGCTCCAGCAGGGCCACGTTGCGCCGGTGCGGTGGCACCACCCGGCCCGCGCCCGCCACCGTGCGACCGAGGATCTCGACGGTGCCGTGGTCGGGCACCAGCGCGCCCGACAGCAGCCCGACGAGGGTGGACTTGCCGGCGCCGTTCGGGCCGAGCACCGTCGTCGTCCGGCCGGCCGGCAGCTCCAGGTCGAGCGTCACCCCCCGCTCGCGGACCTCCGCCCGCACCACGACGCCGGTCACGACGCCTCCTCGGCGCGGTCGGTCCCGGCCCGTACGGGCGTCGCCGACGCGTCCGCAGCCCCCGCGTGCGACGGCCCGTACGCGCGGTCCGACGGGGGCGTCATGCCGGCCGCCTCGTGACGCGGGCCGAGACGGCGACGACGAGCAGGGCCACCACGACGAGCAGGACCGCGAGCGCGAGGGCGAGGCCGGGGTCCTCCTCGCGGGTGAGGTAGACGAGCAGCGGCAGCGTCCGCGTGGTGCCGGCCAGCGAGCCGGCGAAGGTGAGGGTGGCGCCGAACTCGCCCAGCGCCCGGGCGAACGTGAGCGCCGTCCCCGACACGAGGGCGGGCAGCGCCATCGGCAGGGTGACCCGCAGCAGCACCCGGGTGGGGGAGGCGCCGAGGTTGGCGGCGACCGCCCCGTAGTCGCCGGAGTCGGTGCGCAGCGCCCCTTCGAGCGAGATCACGAGGAACGGCATCGCCACGAACGTCTGCGCCACCACCACGGCCACGGTGGTGAACCCGATCTGGATCCCCACCACCGACAGGTGCTGGCCCAGCAGGCCGCGGCGGCCCAGGGTGGTGAGCAGGGCGAGGCCGGCGACCACCGGCGGCAGCACCATCGGCACCATCACCACGGTGCGCAGCACGACCGCCCACGCCCCGCGGCCACGGGCGAGCACCAGCGCGAGCGGCACCCCCAGCGCCAGCGACAGCCCGGTGGACGCCGCGCACGTGCCCAGCGAGAGCAGCAGCGCCTGCCGCGCGGGCGCCGACGCCAGCAGCCCCGGCACCTCCGCCCAGGGGATCCGGGCCAGCATCCCCGCCAGCGGCACGGCGACGAACGCGAGCCCCAGCCCGAACGGGACCCAGACCCACCGGGGCAGCCCGGTCATCGCTCACCCGGGACCGGGGGGGCGGGCCCGCAGACACGACCGAGGCGGGGTCGACTGGGCGCGCACCGGGTGCGGGTCCGGCCCGGTGGAGGGGCGTTCCATCGGGGTGGTCGCCAACCAGCCGATGGTGCTGGCCGGCCCCCTGCTCCGACGCATCGATGTCGACGCGCCACGCCGCCCGGAGCCGGCTCGGCGGCGGACCCGTCGGCCTCGCGGCGGTCACCGTGGCGGAGGGGACGCGGATCGTGCACCCCCTTGTCGGCGGCGAGACGGCCCTCGGCGCCCGGACGTCGGGCGGCCCGGCGCTCGTCGGCCCGGCCGACGACCGTACGACCCCTGGGACCGGCCCCGCGACGGCTCACGCGGCGCCGAACCCGGCCTCGGCGAGCACCTTCGCGCCGTCGGGCGAGGTCACCGTGCCGATGAACGCCTGCGCCTTGGTGGCGTCACCGCCGGTCACCGGCGCGATCCAGTACTCGTTGGGCGTCTCGGCGGCCTCGGGGATCCGGATCACGTTCACGGGCTTGGACGCGCCGGCGGCGTCGGTGGCGTAGACGAGGCCCGCGTCGGCCTCACCGCTGACCACCTTGCCGAGCACGTCGGTCACCTTCGACTCCTCCGAGACCGGCGTCAGCGTCACCTGGAGCCGCTGGGCGAGGGCGGCGGTGGCCCGGCCGCACGGCACCTGCGGGGCGCAGATCACGAGCCGGGTGCCCTGCAGCGACTCGTCGAACCCGGTGACCTTCGCCGGGTTGTCCGCCGGGGTGATGAGCACCAGCACGTTGGTGGCGAACCGGGTGGGCGTGCCGACGAGGCCCTTCTCGACGGCCTTGTCCATGGTGGCGGTGTCGGCGGTGGCGAGCACGTCGGCCCGGGCGCCGGCGGCGATCTGGTCGACCAGTGTCGATGACCCCTCGAACGAGAACGTCACCTGGTCGTCGGCGGCGATCTTCTTGAACGGCGCCGACAGCGACGCTGCCGCGAACACCGTGGTCGGGGTCGAGGGCGCCGGCTGCCCTGCGGTGGAGCTCGAGCAGCCGGTCAGCAGCGACCCGGCGAGCGCGCACGCTGCCGCGATGGCGAGGACCCGACGCCTCATCGCGGCACTTCGACGGTCACGTTGGTGGCCTTGACGACCGCCGTGGCGACCGATCCGACCGCCAGGCCCAGCTCCCGTACGGCCTCGGTCGAGATGAGCGACACCACCCGGTAGGGGCCGCACTGCAGCTCCACCTGGCTCATCACCGGGTCGGAGGTCACCTTGGTCACCAGCCCGGTGAAGTGGTTGCGGGCCGAGCGGGCGCCCAGACCCTTGTCGAAGTCGGAGTCGTCGGCCCGGTGCTCGGCGGCGAACCGCGCCAGGTCCGCCCCGTCGACCACCTGGCGGCCGGCGTCGTCGGTGTGCACCGCGAAGTGACCTTCGGCGGCGCGGCGGCGCACAGAGTCATCGCTGATCCCCAGCAGCGCGGCTGCCTCACTGATCCTCAGTTGCGTCATGCCGGGGACGGTATCACCGTTCCTGCTGCGGGGTACGATCCCCGCATGAGCATCCGCGTCGCTGTCATCACCGTGTCCGACCGGGCCGCCACCGCCACCTACGTCGACCGCTCGGGACCGGCCGCCCGGCAGGTGTTCGTCGACGCCGGCCACGACGTGGGCGACGTACGGATCGTCTCCGACGACCCCGAGCAGGTCACGGCCGCCATCCGCGAGGCGATCGCGGCAGGCGCGCGGCTCGTGCTCACCACCGGCGGCACCGGGATCGCCCCTCGCGACCGCACCCCCGAGGCCACCGCCGCCCTCGGCGGGCAGCCGATCCCCGGCATCAGCGAGGCGATCCGCGCCAAGGGTGCGGCCCACACCCCTATGGCGATGCTCACCCGCGGGCTCGCCGTCGTCGT
>JBHAES010000311.1:0-4688 GCA_041855725.1 Actinomycetota bacterium | reverse complement strand
CTGCTGACCCCGCAGGTTTATCTCTACCGATTCGAGGGCGCGCCCGGTGGCTGTGGCCCGCAGCTCGTCGGTGGCCTCGGGCACCCCGCCCGCTCGGATGAGTCGCATGTACTCGGCCCAGAATCTTCGGTACACCTGCGTGGCCTCGGCTTCGAGCCTGGCCTGCTAGGCGTCGTGGCTCTCCTTGGTGCAGCCGGTGGTGCTGCCTGCGGTGTCGGTGCAGCGGTACGAAGGCTGGGCCGTGCTCGCACAGCCTGCGAGGACGACCAGCGCCACGATCGCGGCGGCGCACGTACGGATCACTCTCATGGTGCCTCCAGCTCGAGGGTGCACCTCACCATGGCACACCCCGCAACGGCCACGACGGTTGTCCACAGGACGTGCCCGACGCCAGTCCTCTTGATCGTGGCGGCGCGCCTGACGACTGTGCGGAACCTTCGGGTCGGTCGCGGGGGAGGTGCACGAACGCATCATGGGCGGCTCGGTCCGCCAGCACCGCTGCACCCACACGACGTCGTCAACCGCGCACACCCCTTCAAGGCCGCGGTACTAGGACTCGCATGTCTCCCGCTCCTTGACCGCGAGGATCTTCAGCTGCCCCCCTCCTGCTTGATGAAGCGGGTTGGCCCACGGTCTCGTCCTGCACGAGTGGCACGAGATGGTCATCGAGTGGCACCGCGACGGCACACCTGGAGGACGCTTCCCGAGTTGAACCAGAAGGTGTGGGAAAGGGCTCGGCTGGTTCCGCTCACAAAACCCCGGAGTCCTTCGAGAGGTCCCACGCCCGTGTCACCGGGCTCATCGAGGGGCACACGAGTGACGAGCGCTTCTCCCGCGGCGTGGACCCCGTGGACCAGGTCCACGACGCTGGGCGCGTACGTCGTGAGCGCCACCTCCAGCCACCACGACTGGGCGATGATGAAGCCGCGCCGGCACAGGCGCACCGTCGTCGGCTGACCCGACCAGGCTCGGGGAGCCTAGGAGGAATCGGACCACGATCGCCTCGGTCGAGGCGACAGTCGCCTGCTGCTCGCGTGTGCGTGCGGACTGCTGGGAGCCGGACTCCCCGAGGATCGTGCGGCCCCGCTCGTGGAGACCCGTGACCCGGCGAAGGCCCCCGCCGGTCGCTGAGCGCCGTCCGGTTCGGGGACCTGTGAGCTCAGACCGTCCTTGTAACCAGCACGGTCATCGGGTCGAGGATTCCGGACCCCCGAACGTGGGGCGGGCGGTACCCTGAGGCGCTCGGAGGCTGCGGGGATCAGGGTCGGGTGGTCCAGCGTCGTACGGCGTGCTCGGCGGCCTGCCCGGTCCATCGGGCAGGTTCGGCGAGGGCGGCGTCGAGGGAGCCGGCGGCGTCGACGAGGGTGCCGACCTCCACCACCCCGTACGTCGCCAGCGTGGGACGGTCGAGGGTGCAGCGGCCGGCGACGACGACGACCGGGCGGCCGGCGTCGCGGGCCCGCAGCGCGACGCCGACGGGGCCCTTTCCGGTGAGGGTCTGCTCGTCGAAGGAGCCCTCGCCGGTGACGACCAGATCGGCCCAGGCGATCGCGTCGTCGAGGCCGATCAGGTCGGCCACCTCGTCGATCCCGGACCGGAACCTGGCACCGAGGCCCGCGTGGAGGCCGCCCGATGCGCCGCCTGCGGCGCCGCCCCAGTCGGTCGCCGTCGCGTCGCGGTCCGTGACCTCGGCAAGCACCGTCGCCAGCCTGGCGAGCCCTCGGTCGAGCTCGGCCACCGTACCCGGCGCGGCACCCTTCTGCGGACCGAAGACGGCCGCGGCTCCCTGCGAGCCGGTCATGGGGCTGCGCACGTCGCAGCACACCACCACCGGCACCTGAGCCAGCCGGGGATCCAGCCCGGACAGATCGACCGAGGCGAGCCGGACGAGGGCCGCACCCCCCGGCGGCAGGTCGCGGCCCGCGGCGTCGAGGAACCGGGCGCCGAGGGCGCGCAGGATGCCCGCGCCGCCGTCGGTGGTGGCCGATCCCCCCAGTCCCACCACCACCTCGCGGGCACCGGCGTCGAGCGCGGCCCGGACGAGCCGGCCCGTGCCCGCGCTGTCCGCGACCCGCACCGTGTCGTCGGTCGGGGTCACGAGCACCAGGCCGCTGGCGGCGGCGATCTCGATCACGGCCCGCTGCCCGAGCATCGCCCACGTGGCCGGCACGGGACGCCCCAACGGGTCGGTCGTCTCGGTCACGTACGGGGTGCCGCCCGCCGCGACCACGGCCGCGACCGTGCCGTCGCCGCCGTCGGCCACCGGCAGCAGCCGCACCTCGGCGTCGGGCAGCACCCGCACCACCCCGGCCCGGATCGCCTCAGCCGCGTCGGGGCCCGTCAGGGTGCCCTTGAACTTGTCAGGGCTGACCAGCACCTTCATCGTTCCTCCCACCTGCGTACGTTCGCGCGCCACGGATCGATCATGCCCTGACCCACCCGGCCACGGGCCGCCCCGGCCGAGGTCCCGAGTGGGACGCACGGTCACGGCCCTGGCTCCCGCCGGAGACCCACCCCGACGATGCGCGCCGAGTCCGTCCGACTCCACCCTGCGCAGGGGACGAGGATGTGCAGCAAGGATCCCCGAGGACGAGCAGCGAGGACCGCCACCGAGCTCGACGCATCCTTTCCGTCCTGACTGCCGGCGATCCTGCGGCTTGTGGGGTTCCCACAAGATTCGAGCCGATCTCGACTCGAATCCTTGCGTACGGTTGTGGGACCCCTACAACGATCGGCCGGTGTCGCAGCGCCCGACGCCGACACGATCCCGTACCCTCACCACCGGGGCGGGCTGGTCGTGCTGCCATGACGCGGCCTCCGCAGCGTGCCGAGGGCGGTGAAGATCGTGGCGAGGCCTGGTGACGGGCACCTGCCCCGCCGAGAACCGTACGCTGGTCACGTCGGCCAGGGACGGTGATGCCCCGCCAGCTTCGGCGGCCCGCTGCTGGCCGTGACGCCCGCGTCGGCTGGTTCGGAGCACCTTCAAGGATGGGAGCCGAGATCAACTCCCGTCCTTCAGCGCGGTCCGTTGAGCTCGAGGGCGAGCTTGAGGAGGGCCGAGTGGTCGAGGTCGCCGTCGCCGCGGGCCTTGAGGGCGGCCATCAGCTGGGCGACCACGGCGGTGGCCGGCAGCGACAGGCCCTGCGCGCGGGCCGCGGCGGTGATGATGCCGAAGTCCTTGTCGTGCAGGGTGACCCGGAAGCCCGCTGGGTAGGTCCGCTCCAGCAGGTTGCTCATCTTGCGGGTGAGGGCGGTCGAGCCGGCCAGCCCGCCGTTGAGCACGCCGAGCGCCGATGGCAGGTCGACGCCGTGCGCCTCGAGGAACACGACCGCCTCGGCGAGCACCTGCAGGTTGCCGGCCACGACCAGCTGGTTGGCCGCCTTCACCACCTGCCCCGACCCGGAGGGCCCGACGTGCACGATCGTGGTGCCCATCGCCTGCAGCAGGGGCAGCGCCCGGTCGTACGCGGCCTGCTCGCCGCCCACCATGATCGACAGGACGCCCTCGACGGCGCCCGCCTCACCGCCCGACACCGGCGCGTCGAGGCACGCGACCCCCGTGGCCGCCGCCGCCTCGTGCACCTGGCGCGCGGCACCGGGGCTGATGGTGCTGTGGTCGATGAGGAGCGTGCCGCTGGCGGCGTGGTCGAGCACGCCGCCAGCACCGGTGACGACCTCGAGCACGTCGGGTCCGTCGGGCAGCATCGTGATCACGACGTCGGCGCCGGCGACCGCCTCGGCGACGCTGCCCGCCACGATGCCGCCGGTCTCGGCGGCCCGCGCCCGCGCGCGCTCGCTGCGGCCGTAGACCCGCACCTCGTGGCCCGCCCGCACCAGGTTGGTCGCCATGGGGCGCCCCATCACGCCCGGTCCGATGAACCCGATCACAGTCATGTCGTCATCGTACGACTCCTGACCGACAAGAAGGTAGCCTGCCAGACAAGTTGCGTCACTCTGGTCGTTGCCGTGAGGCATCGTCCGCGCGGGCCCACGGGACGCCGCCCTGGGCAGCCGCTTCCGGGCGGCATGGGGTCGCGGAGCGTCGGATGGGCCTGGCGGCCCGGTGCGGCTGGTGCGGGTGCTGGTGGTGGTTGCGGGCGGTGCTGGTCGCTCCGGGGGCGATGAGCTGGTGGGCTCGGGTGCGGCGCTACCGCGGCTCGTGGGGATCGCGGTCTCCCCCGGTTCGTCCTCGACGCTGAGCGTCGTCAGCCGTGGTTGCGGGCGGTCGTCGTCCGACGGGCCCGCGGCGCGTCCGGAGCGGCGGGTGGTCACGTTGGGACCGCGCCGCGGGAACGGTTCTCGTCGTTGCGGGCAGCTCGTGGTCGGGACGTCGGATCGGTGCCGCTGTCGGGTGCGGTTGGTCTGCGCTGCTGGTGGTGGTTGCGGGCGGTCCTCGGGTGGTGTGGGCGGCGATGAGCCGGTGGGCTCTGGCCTGGTACGGGCGCAGGCGTGCTGCCGCGGCCCGTTCCTGCCTGCGGGCATCGTGCCGGTATCGGGGTCGTCGCCGCCGTGGGCGTCGTGGCCCTCGTCCTTGTGGTTGCGGGCGGTGGTCGTTCCACGGGCCCGCGGCGCGTCCAGGGCGGCCGGTGGTCGCGTCGGGTCCGCGCCGCGGGAACGACACCGGTAGTTGCGGGCGGCCGGTGGTCGGGGCTCGTCGGATCAGTCTGGGGCCGGGTGTGGTTGGTGTG